>NZ_JBHYTK010000219.1:0-10293 GCF_042749255.1 Streptomyces sp. NPDC059524
GCCCCACACCGCGCGCGGCCGGCGGCCGTTCAGTTCGCCTCGGCCGGGACCGGGGCGGCGGACCGGGAGCGCACCACCAGCTGGGCGACGGCCGTGACCGCCACGTTCAGGACGAGGGCGATGAGTCCCGTGTCGAAGGTGCCGACGTCCACTCCCCCGAAGGTGAGCCAGATCAGGAGGCCGACGCCGGTCAGGATGCCGAGCAGTGCGGGCACGGCGTCCAGGCGGACCTTCCTGGCCAGGCCCATGACGATCGCCGGGGCGAGCTGGGTGAGGCCGCCGTACGTGAGCAGGAGCAGGTCGGACAGGAGTCCGGGCCGGGTCAGGCCGAGGACGAGGGCGAGTCCGGCGGCGGCGATCACACAGAGGTGGTTGGTGCGCAGCTGCGCGCGCTCGTTGCCTGCGCTCAGGAGGTTGCGGGACAGCAGGCTGGATATGCCCACGACGATGGCGGCGGACGGCACCATGGCGGCCGAGGCGGCGGCGACCGCGACGACACCGACGAGCCAGCCGGGCAGGGTCTGGCCGGCGAGGGTCAGGGCGACCGCGTTGGGCGCCGAGCCCCGCTCGACGAGGAGGACCCCGGCGAAGCCGACGATGACGGGGATGCCGAGGGCGATCTGGTAGAGCGGCAGCCAGATCGCGTTCTTGCGCAGGGCACGTCCGCTCCCGGCGGCGAGGACCGGCGGCCACAGGTGGGCCATGGTGCCGAGGCCTCCGCCGAGCCCGGAGATGACGACGGCGGTCACGAAGAAGGTGGCGTCGTAGCCTTCCTGATGGAAGGTCAGGAGGTTCGGTTGGCTGTCCCGCACGGTCTCGAAGAGGCCGCCGATGCCGCCGTTCACGGACAGGGCCACGCCGGCGATCAGGACCACGAGCCCGATGATCATCAGGGCGTCCTTGAGGTAGGCGACGCGGGCGATGCCGCGGATGCCGGACCACAGGACGAAGGCGACGGTGAGCACGGTGGCGAGCACCATGCTGAGGTTGCCGCCGGTGCGGCTGCCGGTGGCGAGCTGCACGATGAGGCCGAGGCCGGTGATCTGGAGCTGGAGGTAGGGCAGCAGGAAGACGGCACCGACGACGGCGACGACCTTGCCGAGCAGGGGGCTGCGGAAGCGGTCGGTGAAGAAGTCGGCCTGTGTCAGATAGCCGCCCTTGCGGCCCAGTTCACGCATGCGGGGCGCGGTGAAGTACTGGAGGACGAAGTTGATCGCGAGATAGCAGAGGGCGAAGGCCGCGGCGACGCCGCCGCCGAAGGCGATGCCCGCCAGGCCGAGGAAGCTGAAGGTGGTGAAGGACTCGCCCGCCTGGAGGAACCAGGTGGTGAAGGTGGAGAACTTGCGCTTCCCCACGGTCCATTCGCCGAACTCCCCGCGGCCAGGGCGGCGTCCGGTCATGCCGACGACCGCGATGGTGACGATGCCGACGAGGGTGATGGCCATGGTGGTGTTCACGCGACGGCCTCCTCATAACTGTCGTGCGCGGCGCGGCCGTTCGCGTCGGCGGGGTCGGCGTCCTCGTCGTCGTCCGTGTGCCGGGCGAAGTGTTCGACGAGCGCGAGGGACGCGGTGGTGCCTGCCGTCCAGAACAGGCACCAGGCGAGGACGGAGGGGATGCCCAGCCAGAGGTGCGGGCCGTTGACGAAGGGCAGGAAGGGGGTGCTGAGGAAAGCCACCACGGGCACCAGGGCCCAGAGCACGTGCGGTTTTCTCATCGGGGCTCCATACGGCTACGGGAGGGAGGGGCGACGGCGTCCGTGCCCGGTGGCCGCCTCGTAGGCGGCGCCGGTCTCGAGCACGGTCCTCTCGGCGCGGGGCGGACCCACGATCTGGAGGCCGACGGGAAGCCCGGCCTGGGTGAAGCCGGCGGGGACGGAGAGGGCGGGTGAGCCCAGGACGGTGACGAAGTACGCGGAGCGCATCCAGTCGAGGTAGGTGCGCTGCGGCTCTCCGTCGATGTCGGTGGGGTACTCCGACTCGACGGCGAAGGGGGTGACCTGACTGACCGGGGCGATCAGCACGTCGTACCGCTGGAAGAAGGCGGTGGCGGCGAGGTGGATGCGGGCGTGCCCGTTGCGGGCGCGGATCAGGTCGGCGCCGGTCAGGCGCCGGCCTTCCTCGATGTTCCAGACCAGGCTGGCCTTGAGGGAGTCGCGGTCGCTGTCGAGCAGCGCGCCGAGCCCGTGGTGGAACTCCTGGGCGCGCAGGGTGCGGAACACGTCCTCGGCACCGTCCAGGTCGGGGCAGTCCTCGGTGACGTCGCAGCCGAGGTCCTCGAAGACCCGCACCTGGCGTCCGACGACCTCGCGGACGTCGCGGTCGACGGGGACCCGGCCGCCGAGGTCGGGGGCGTACGCGACGCGCAGGCCGGTGAGGTCGCGGTCGAGCGGGGCGCGGAAGCCGGCGCCCGGTTCGTCGAGGGAGATCGGGACGCGGGGGTCGGGGCCGGCCATGACGGACAGCAGGAGCGCGGTGTCGGCGACGGTGCGGCCCATGGGTCCGGCGACGCCCATGGTGTCCCAGAGGTTGCCGGTGGGGTGCGAGGGGACGCGGCCGGGGGTGGGGCGCAGGCCGACGACGTTGCAGAACGAGGCCGGGTTGCGCAGCGAGCCGCCCATGTCGCTGCCGTCGGCGAGCGGCTGGAACCCGGCGGCGAGTGCGGCCGCGGCGCCGCCGCTGCTGCCGCCGGCGGAGCGCGTCAGGTCGTACGGGTTGCGGGTCGCGCCGAAGACGGGGTTGAAGGTGTGCGAACCGGCCGCGAACTCGGGCACGTTCGTCTTGCCGATGCGGATGGCGCCGGCGTCCTGGATGCGCCGGACGAGGAGCTCGTCCTCGAGCGGGACATGGTCGGCGAAGAGGGGCGAGCCGTGCGTGGTGCGCATGCCGCGGGTGCTGTGGGTGTCCTTGAAGGCGATGGGCAGACCGTGCAGCGGGCCCAGCTCCTGGCCGCGGGCCTGTCGTTCGTCGGCCGCGGCCGCGGCGGCCAGCGCGCCCTCCGCGTCGAGGGTGACGATCGCGTTGACCGCCGGGTTGTGGCGCTCGATGCGGTCGAGGTGCGCCTGGACGACCTCGCGGGCCGACAGTTCGCCGCGCCGGACCCGGGCCGCGAGGTCGACGGCGTCGAGTGCGCAGATCTCCTCGCCGGCGGAATCGGACACGGGCGAGCTGGGGGCGACAGGGCCGGGGGATACGGGCATGGCATTCCTTGGGCAGCAGGCACGAGGAGCGTCGTCGCCGCGGTGGCCGGACGGGGCCGCGGACACGAAGCGTGTGGTGCACCACACTGGAGCCGATGACCGTTTCAGTCAATGGTTGATGGCTGTTGAATTTTTAAGACGCCACACATGCATGACTGACGCTTTCAGTCACCGCGCCCATCCTGGTGATCGATCCCGGGGAACTCGACGCCACTGCGCTTGAACGACTCCACGACCAGATGGGACTGCACGGACTCCACGTGCCGCACCCACGGGGACTCGGTCAGGAACGCGTGCAGCGCGGTCTTCGACGGCTGCGTCACGTCGACCAGCAGCTGGTGCTCGCCCATCACGACGGCCGCGTACCGCACGAGCGGCGACGCGACGAGCAGCTCGCCGACCTTCTCGACCTCGTCCGGCCTGACCTTGATCCACAGCAGGGCCTCGACCGGCAGGCCGAGCAGCGCGGGCTCGACGGCGGCCCGGATGCTGACGACACCCTCCCGCGTCAGCACCTCCACGCGCCGCCGCGCCGTGGCCACGGACACGCCCGCGACGGCGGCCAGGTCCTCGTACGTGCTGCGCCCGTCCTCGGCGAGCGCCCCCAGGATCGCCAGCTCCTCGGGCCCGATCTCGATGCTCGGCGGCACCGGCTGCCCCACGTCCCTGGGCTGTCCGCCGAGCGCCTCCACCTCGTCCGCGTCGAGGATCCCCGGCGACCACTCGTGCACCGTGCGGAAATACCGCAGCACCGGGGACACGCTCTGCGAGACCAGCCCCGGCAGCTCCGGGACCTCGTCCAGCATCAGCGGCGCCAACCGGCCCGGCGGACACTGCAGTTCGGCCACGCAGTCGACCGGCCCGGCCAGCGCGTACGAGAAGATGCAGTCCGGGCGCCGGGCGGCCGCCACCGCGGCGTCCCGCACCGTGCCCGGCCGGCACGTCATCCGCAGGATCACCGTCTCGCCCCGCATGACGAGCCCCCGCACGGCGACGTCCCCGCTCTCCAGCAGCCGCAGCCCGCGCCGCGCCACCTTCCGCTCGGGCTCCCCCAGCGCCGCCGCGATCCGCCGCCACGAGGCCCGCCCGTCGATCTGCAACGCGGCGACGATCCGCCGGTCCAGCCCCTCCAGCGGCCCGCCGGACCCACCGTCCGGCACGGCGGGATGGGTGGAGGGGCGCGCGGGCGAGGCGGCGAGGGCGGTCCTGGTGGCCGGTACGGGGTGCGTCACGGGAACGACCCTAGCGACCTGGTACGGATCCATGGTCCGGTGCCAGGACCAGATCGAAGGCCATGCTCGTCCAGGCGCCCCGGCGTCGTGATCCGTCCGGTGCCGTGCCGTCGTCGTGGTGGGCGGCCTCGACGACGAGGCTGTCCCTGACGCCGAACACGGCGTCCCGGGCCAGATGGGGGTCGCCGGCCACGAACAGGTGGGTGATCAGGGTGCGGAAGCCGCGGGCGGTGGCCTTGAAGTGCAGGTGGGCCGGGCGCATGGGGCCGCGGCCGCAGGCGGTCAGGAGGTCGCCGGCCGGGCCGTCGTGCGGGATCGGGTAGGGCGTCGGCAGCACGGTCCAGAACCGGTAGCCGCCGTCCGCGTCCGTGCGCAGCCGCCCGCGCCCCGCACAGCGCTCGCCGGGGTACTGGACGTCGTACAGGCCGTCCTCGTCGGCGCCCCAGACGTCCAGCAGCGCTCCGCCGACCGGGCTGCCGTCCGTGGAGCGGACCCGGCCCGACACATGGCACGGCGTGCCGGGAGCTCCCTGGGCGAGGTCGCCGCCGAGGGGGATCTCGGGGGCGCCGTCGACGAAGAACGGTCCGAGCACCGTCGCCTCGGTCGCTCCCGGGGCGTCCGGCGCGTCGAGGGCGGCGGTCAGCGTGGACAGGCCGAGGACGTCGGACAGGAGGACGAACTCCTGACGGCGGTCGTCGGTGACGTGGCCGGCGCGGGTGAGGAAGTCGATCCCCGCCTCCCACTCCCCCTCGGTGAGCCGGACCTCGCGGGCGAAGGCGTGCAGGTGCCCGATCAGGCTCCGCACGATCGCGCGCAGCCGTGGGTCGGCGGTGGCGCTGAAGGCCGCGAGGACCTCGTCGGTGATCGCCTGCTCCCGTTCGGCCGCATTCTCGTGCGCGCTGTTCATGCGTCGGTCCCCCTCGACGGTGCCGTTCCTGTCCATGCCGCGTGCAGGAGCCCGGCGAGGTTCTCCGCCGTGACCGTGCGCGGGTTGTCGGCGGGGGCGAGGGCGAGGATGTCGCCGAGGACGGTGTCCAGATCGCCTTCCGCGAGGCCGAGTTCGCGCAGTCCCGCGGGTACGCCGAGTTCCGTGGCGAGGTCGTGGAGTCCGGCCGCCGGGTCGGTCCTGCCGAGCGCGGCGGCGACGCGGGCCATGGCTTCGGGGGCGTCCGCGGCGTTGAAGGCCACCACGTGCGGGAGCACGATCGCGTGGGTCTGCGCGTGCGGCAGGTCGAAGGCGCCGCCGAGGACATGGCAGATCTTGTGGTGGAGGCCGGATCCGGCGCCGGCGAAGGCCGACCCGGCGAGGTAGGCGCCCAGCAGCAGGGACGTACGGGCGTCAATGCCGGCGGGGTCGGCGGCGAGCCCGGGCAGTCCGGCCGCGAGGTGCCGGATACCGTCCTCGGCGACGGCGCCGGACACCGGGTTGCGCCCGGGGGCCCAGAACGCCTCGACGCAGTGGGCCATGGCGTTGAGGCCGCCGGCCGCCGACAGCGCGGCCGGCAGGCCGAGGGTGAGCTCGGGGTCGTAGACGACGGTCCGGGGCAGCACGCGGCGGTCCGTGCCGGTGGTCTTGCGGGTGCCCTGGGTGAGGCCCCACACCGGGGTGACCTCGGAGCCCGCGTAGGTGGTGGGAACGGCCACGATCGGCAGCCCTGTGGTCAGGGCGACGGCCTTGGCGGTGCCCGTCGTGGATCCGCCGCCCACACACAGCACCAGATCGGCGCCGGCGGCCGCCGCGCGGGCCCGCTCGGCGGTCTCGACGGGGACGTGCGGGAGGACCTCGGTGAACGCGGCCATGACCCGGTCGGCGAACGGGACGCACAGGTCACGCGCCGGTCCGGTCGCGGAACCTCCGGAGACGAGCAGGATCCGGCGCGCGCCGAAGGCGTCGACCTCGTCTCCCAGGCTCCGGCGGGCGGCGCCCGGGCCGAACACGATCCGACCGGGCAGGGCGTCGTAGGTGAACGTGTGCATCACGCCTCCTGGGCACGGCGATGGACCTGCGGGCGGCCGGCGCCGCGGGGGCACCGCCGCCCTCCCATACTCTCCACCGTCCCGCCGGCGCCGCCCCACGACGCGCGCGGCCCCGACAACTCGTCGTGCCCCGTGGGGGATTGCACGACGCCCTGTCCGTTGTGACCCGGCTCACCACACCGCCACACTGACGCATCCGCAAGCGCACCACGTTCTCACCTACGGATTTCGCAGTGGCAGCCCCCAGAGAGGGATGAAAATGCCCGAAACAGCGGCGAACGGCGCACACCAGAATCCTCCGGTCCAACGGCTGAAAGCCAACTCGGTCGGGCTCGTCGGGGTGGTCTTCATGGCCGTCGCCACGGCTGCCCCGATCACCGCGATGACCGGCAACCTTCCCATCGCCGTCGGCTTCGGCAACGGCACGGGAGCGCCCGCCGGCTATCTCTTCGCGACGCTCGTCCTGACGGTGTTCTCCGTCGGCTACGTCGCCATGGCCAAGCGCATCACCGCCGCGGGCGCCTTCTACGGGTACATCTCGCACGGACTGGGCCGGATCGCAGGTATGGCGTCCGGGATGCTCGCCGTGCTGGCGTACGTCGTGTTCGAGGCGTCGATCGTCGGCGTCTTCTCCTACTTCGCGCAGACGACGGTCCACGACCAGCTCGGCTGGGACGTCCCCTGGATCGTCTACGCCGCGGCCATGCTGCTGGTCACCGCGGCCCTGTCGTACTTCGACATCAACCTCACGGCCAAGGCGCTCGGCGTCATGCTCATCGCCGAGATCGCGGTGCTGTTCGCGGTCGCCACGGCGGTTCTCGTCCAGGGCGGCGGTCCCGACGGCATCCCGGTCGAGCCCATCAATCCCAAGAACGCCTTCACGGGCACCTCCGCGGGTCTCGGACTGTTCTTCGCCTTCTGGTCGTGGGTCGGCTTCGAGTCGACGGCGATGTACGGCGAGGAGTCCCGCGACCCCAAGCGCGTCGTGCCGCGCGCCACCCTCGTCTCGGTGGTCGGCGTCGGCATCTTCTACATCTACGTGTCCTGGATGACGATCGCCGGCAACGGTCTGTCGGGGGCGGTGAAGGTGTCCTCGAGCACGAGCCCGCTGGATCTCTTCTTCAACCCCGCGCACAGCTTCATCGGGGCGTGGGCCGTCGACGCGTTCCAATGGCTGCTGATCACCGGGTCGTTCGCGTGCGGCATGGCCTTCCACCAGTGCGCCTCGCGGTATCTCTACGCGATCGGCCGCGAGGGCTTCCTGCATCCCGCCCTGGGCCGCACCCACCACCGGCACGGCTCCCCGTACCTCGCCTCGTTCACGCAGTCGGTCATCGCGGTGGCGATCGTCGCCGCGTTCTGGCTCACCGGCCAGGACCCGTATCTGCACCTCTACACGCTGCTCGCCATCCTCGGCACGATGGCCATCCTCATCGTGCAGACGCTCTGCTCGTTCGCCGTGATCGGCTACTTCCGGCGCAACCACCCCGAGGACCGGCACTGGTTCCGCACGTTCCTGGCCCCGCTCCTCGGCGGCGTCGGCATGATCGCGGTCGTGGTGCTGCTCGTCCTGAACATGGAGACGGCCGCGGGCTCGGCGGCAGACTCCCTGTTCTTCAAGGCGATCCCGTGGATCGTCGGCCTCGTCTTCTGCGGCGGCCTGGGCCTCGGCCTCTACCTCAGGTCCCGGCGTCCCGACCGCTACGAGGTGATCGGCCGCATCGTGCTCGAGGACGCCAAGGAGCGGGAGGAGGACGTGCGGACGACCGCGGTCGTGTGAGCGACGCGGACCCAGCCGGCACCGCCAGTCGAGAGGGAGTACGCACCATGGCCCGTACGCATCTGATGCACGCCCTGCGCCACCTCACCGCCGAGCACCACGCCGCCGCGCAACTGCGCGTCCCCGTCGCCGAGTTCCGCGAGCGGAACGCGACCCGCCGTACCGTCCTCAAGGCCGCCGCCCCCCCCCGCGGGGGCGCCGGCGGCGGGGCCCCCCCGCGCCCGGGGGCCCGCGCCGGGGAAGGGCCCGCCGGCCGCGCCGCCCGCCCGCCCCCTCCACAGCGCGCCGCGGCCCCCGGGGGGCCCCCCGCCCGCGCTGCCCGCCCCGAGAGCGAGAGCGGCCACGTCCGCCGCCGCTCCCCGGATCGCCGTCGTCGGAGCGGGCATCGCGGGCCTGACCGCCGCCCTCACCCTCCAGGACGCGGGCCTGGGCTGCACCGTGTACGAGGCACACCCGGACCGGGTCGGCGGCCGGATGTACTCGCAGCGCGCGCACTGGGCGTACGGGCAGACATCCGAGATCGGCGGCGAGCTGATCGACACCAGCCACAAGAAGATGCAGGAACTGTGCCGCCGCTTCAACCTGCCCCTGGAGGACTTCCTCGGCGGCGGGCCGAACGGCGCCGAGGAGATCCTCTGGTTCAACGGCGCCTACTACCCCCGGGCGCAGGCCGACGAGGACTTCAAGGCGGTGTACCAGGCCCTGCACCAGGACCTGCAGAACTCGGGCGAGGTCTACTGGAACCAGACCACGCCCACCGGGACGGCCCTGGACAACATGTCGCTGTACGAGTGGATCGACTCCCGGGTGCCCGGCGGCCACGCGTCGCCGCTCGGCAGGTGGTTCGACGTCGCGTACAACGTCGAGTACGGCGCCGACACCACCGACCAATCGGCCCTGGCTCTGGTCCTCCTGATGGGCTATCAGACCAATCCCGGCAACTTCAACATCTGGGGCCTGTCCAACGAGCGCTACCACGTCGTCGGCGGCAACGACCAGTTGCCGCGCGCCGTCGCCGCCGCGCTGCCCGCCGGGACGGTCCGGCACGGCTGGTCCCTGACCGCGGTCGCGGCGAACACGAACGGCACGCAGACCCTCACCTTCACCGATTCCGGCACCACGCGCACGGTCACCGCCGACCACACGATCCTGTGCGTGCCCCTGCCCGTGCTCCAGCGGCTCGACCTGTCCCGGGCCGGCTTCGACAGCCGGATGACGAGCCTGCTGCGCGACGCCCGCATGGGCCACTGCAGCAAGCTCAACCTCCAGTTCGGCAGCCGCCCCTGGCGGGGCACCGGCGCCTGGCCGGGCGTCTCGGCCGGGGACTGCTTCACGGACGCCGACTTCCAGCAGACCTGGGACACCACCAAGGTCCAGCCGGGCACGGGCGGCATCCTCATCCAGTACGGCGGCGGCTCCCTGGCCGCGTCCCTCGATCCGGCCACCCCGTTCGCCTTCGAGGACGACCCGTACGTCCGCGACCTGGCGGCCCGTCATCTGACTCAGATCGACAAGGTCTTCCCCGGCACCCGGGCGGCCTGGACGGGCCGGGCCCAGCTCTCCGCCTGGCACAAGAACCCGTACGCCCTGGGTGCCTACTCGTACTGGCCCGTCGGCTACCTCCACCGGTACGCGGGCTACGAGGGCGTGGCCCAGGGCCGCGTCCACATCGGCGGCGAACACTGTTCGTACGACTTCCAGGGCTTCATGGAGGGCGGCGCGACCGAGGGGGCGCGGGCGGCCGGGGAGGTGATCACGGCGGTGCGCTGACGTCACCGCGACCGGCGCTCCCGCCCCGGACCCGCCAGGCGGCCTGGCCGATCGCCAGGATGCCGCGGGCCGGGAGGGGGACGTCGCCGATGCGGGGGTTGCGGTCCAGGCGGGCCGGGCGGCCCAGGTCCGTGCCGTCGAGGACGGCGCGGGCCTCGTCGACGTAATACATGCGCCCGGGCATGAGGGTGCCGACGTGCCCGCTCGGCATCGTCCCCCGCATCTGCAACCGGCCGAGCCCTAGGGCGTGTCCGCAAAGTCCCGTCGTCGCCCGAAGGGCGGCCGGGCGGCGTCTGGTGCGTGCTCTCGGCGTGCCGGGCGCAAGGCCTCGTACT
>NZ_JBHYTK010000220.1:0-10288 GCF_042749255.1 Streptomyces sp. NPDC059524
ATAACTGAAAGCGCCATCACACGCCGTCAATCTGCACATCGGTGAGCGTGCTCAACAGCAGAGAGGAGACCCCCGAGGCCGTCAACTGCCCGATGGACGTGGACACGTACTGGAAGGAGGAGAACAGGCCGCGGCGGCCGGGCCCGGCGGACTCGACGAGGAAGGTCGTCGACGCGGCGAACTCCCCGCCCACGGACAGCCCTTGCAGCAGCCGTGCCAGGACGAGGACGACCGGCGCGAGCACGCCCGCCGCCGCGTAGGTCGGGGTGAGCCCGACGAGCAGGCTGCTGCCGCCCATCAGGAGGATGGTCACGGTCAGCGCGGCCCGCCGCCCGCGCCGGTCGGCGACGGCCCCCATGAGCAGCCCGCCGACGGGCCGCATGAAGAAGCCGACGGCGAAGACGGCGAACGTGGACAGCAGCGGTACGAGCGAGTTGTCGGCGCTCTTCGGGAAGACCTGGTCGGCGAGGTAGGTGGCCAGGAACGTATATGCGTACCAGTCGTACCACTCCACTGCATTTCCGACAGAAGCGGCGAGAAGTTGCCGAACGGGGCGTGCGGGGCGGGTCGTGGTGCTGAGGATCTCCGGGGTCTCTGTCATGATCCTGACCTTTTCCCCGGAGGGGGCCCGCTCACGCGGAGGTGGTCACCCGCCTTCGGATCGGCGCCGGTTCAGGGGTGGGCGGTGTCGATGACACAGAAGCGGTTGCCGTCCGGGTCGGCCAGCACCACGAAGTCCGGGTCCTGCGGGTACAGGTCCCAGTCGACATGCCGGGCGCCCAGGGACACGAGCCGCTCGATCTCGGCGGCCTGCTCGGCCGCGTTCCCGGCGTAGAGGTCGAGGTGGACACGCGGGTGCTCCTGGACCGGCGACTCGCTGAGACCGAGCGCGAGTTGGACCCCGGGGCCGTCCGCCGGGACGAGCACCGCCCAGTCGTCGCCGACCTCGTCGCGCGGGACGTAGCCGAGCGCCTCCGTCCAGAACGCGGCCGCACGCGGCACATCCGACACACCCAGCACGACAGACCCGATCCTCAGCATGCCTGGATGCTACGCACCGGCTCGCAGACGCCTCAGGCGAAGGCGTCCTCGATCGCGACCTCCCGCACCGTCCGCAGCGTCGACCGCAGGCTCTCCGGGTCGGTCGAGCCGAGGGCGAGGCGCAGGGCCTGCGGGGTGTGGTGCGAGGTCGTGAAGGGTTCGGCCGTGGACACCGAGATGCCGCGCCGCGCGAGCGTGGCCGTCAGACGGTCGGCGCGGGCGTCCTCGGGCAGGGGAAGCCAGGTGAAATAGGACGCGGGGTGGGCGAGGAAGGGCAGACCCGCCAGCTCCTCGCGCGCGATGCCCTGACGGGACCTGGCGTCGGCCCGCTTGCGTGCCTCCAACGCGTCCACGGTGCCGTCCTCGAGCCAGCGGCACACGATCGCGGTGGTGAGCGCCGGGGTGTTCCACGTGGTCGCCCGGATCGCGCGTTCGAGCGACGGCACGGCGGACGGCGGGGCGACGACGAAACCGACGCGCAGACCCGTGGCGACGCTCTTCGACAGCCCCGACACATGGACGGTGAGGTCCGGCGCGATCGCGGCCAGCGGCGGAGGAGGGTCCTCCACCAGGTAGGCGTAGGAGGCGTCCTCGACGATCAGCGCGCCGTGCCGCCGCGCGACGGCGACGAGGCGGGTGCGGTCGGCCGCGGACATGACCCCGCCCAGCGGGTTGTGGAGCGTGGGCATCGTGTAGATCGCGCGGACGGGGCGGGTCGCGCACAGGCGCTCCAGCGCGTCGAGATCCGGCCCTCCGGCCGTCACCGGGACGGGCTCCAGGTCGAGATGGAAGGCGTGGGCGAGCACCTTGAACCCCGGATAGGTGAGCGCGTCGACCGCGACGACGTCACCGGCCGCCAGCATCGCCATGACCGTGACGGCCAGGCCGTGCTGCGCGCCGTTGACGACGAGGACCCGCTCCGCGTCCGTCGTGAGCCCCCGCTGCCGCAGGTGCCGGGCGATCGCGGCCCGGTCCTGCGGGCGCCCCGGATGCGGCTGATAGCGCAGCAGCGAGTCGAGATCACCGGAACCGGCCAGCTCCCGCAGGGCCTGCCGCAGGAGACCGGCCTGCCCGGGCAGGGACGGGTAGTTGAAGCTGAGGTCGACCGTGTCCGGGGCCACGGCCGCCTGGTCGATACCGTGTCCGGCGGGCACCGCCAGGTCCCGTACGAACGTGCCCCGGCCCTGCTCCCGGCTGACCAGGCCCATCGCCTCCAGCTCCGCGTACACCCGCGTCGCCGTCACCACCGCGATGCCCTCCCGGGCGGCGAGCCCGCGATGGGTCGGCAGCCGGGCGCCCGCGGCGAGCCTTCCGGACCGGATGTCGGACGCGAGCGCGTCGACCAGCGTCTTGTACCGCGGGGCAGCCATGCGGCGGATTGTACGCATGACAATTTCTTGGCTGTCCTGGATGCCTGTCCCTACGGTCGGCTTCCGTCCCGCACCCGCTCCCGGAAGGACCGCCGCCGTGCACATCGCCATCCTCACCTTCGAGGGCTACAACGAACTCGACTCCCTCATCGCGCTCGGCGTGCTCAACCGCGTCAGGAGCGAGGGCTGGCGCGTCACGATCGCCACCCCGAGCCCCAAGGTGACGTCGATGAACGGCGTGGTCGTCGAGCAGATGTCCACGCTGGAGGACGCGTGCGCCGCCGACGCCGTGATCATCGGCAGCGGCATCGCCACCCGCGAGGTCGTCGAGGACCCGGCGATCATGAGCGTCCTGCGCGGCCTCGACCCCGCACGCCAGCTCATCGCCGCCCAGTGCTCCGGCGCGCTCGTGCTGGCCCGGCTCGGCCTGCTCGACGGCGTCCCCGCCTGCACCGACCTGACCACGAGGCCGTGGGTCGTCGCCGCCGGCATCGACGTGATCGACCAGCCCTTCCACGCCCGGGACTCCGTCGCCACCGCCGGCGGCTGCCTCGCCTCCCCGTACCTCGCCGCGTGGATCATCGCCCGCACCCGGGGCGTCGAGGCCGCGGCGAGCGCGCTGCACTACGTCGCGCCGGTCGGCGAGAAGGAGGAGTACGTGGAGCGCGCCCTGCGCAACGTCACGCCGTACCTCCCCGCCGCCGCACCGGTGCCCGCCTGACCCGCGAAAGAAGCCGGAGGGCGCCGGCCGGGACCGAGGCTGATCCCGGCCGGCCCCACCCCGTGACCGCTCGTACCGGTCAGCCCCTGCGGTACGAGATGACGGCCGTCGTCACCAGGCACGGCGACGGCGGCACCATCTCCACCCGGAGGGTGCCGCGCGCCGCGTCGTAGTCGACGCCCTCGGACTCGAACGTGCCCGAGCAGATGCTGCGCTGCGGGATCGCGAACGCCGAGGTGACCCGGCCGGTGACCGGCGCGCCGTCCAGGGCGCGGTCCAGCGCGACCTCCAGGACCTCCTTGGCCGCGCCGTCCGACGAGCACAGCAGATGCGTGGCGTCGGTGAAGTCGCAGCCCTGGATGTCGTCGACGGACCGGTCGAGCGTGATCTGGCCGGCCTGCGGGAGATTCGCGCCGGGCGCGGGCGCCGACGGGTTCAGGACGGGCGCCGGGAAGACCTGGAGGCGGCGCATCGTGCCCCACTCGCCGGACACCAGCCACTGCCCGTCCGGCGACACCGTCGCGAACGAGTTGTTCAGCAACTCGCCCGGATCCAGCGCGTGTTCGTACGTCGTGCGCTTCCCGCCGGGCGCGGTCACCGCGTACATCTTCTTCTTCGCGCCGTCACCGCCCTGGTACGCGTCGAAGGTGTAGCCACCCGCGATGTCCGGGTCGCCCACGTGCGTCCAGCCGGCTATCCGCAGGTCGAGCGGGACCGAGGCCAGGCCGCGGTACAGCAGCGAGCCGTCCGCGCGGCTCGCCAGGCCCTGGCTGCCGGACAGCGAGTCCACGCGCGCCGTGCCGGTCTCGGTCCACCCGGGCGCGGCCGTCGCGGTCCCGGCGCCGAGCGCCAGCGCGGCGAACGCGGCGGCCGCGGTGAGGAGTCGGCGTCCGGTGCGTCTGGTACGGGGCGACGTAGAGGTCGTGGTCGAGCGGATGTGCATGGGGGTCCTCCGCCGGTCGAAGATCTGGTCGGGGATCAGGCTGCCCTACGATCGGGCCATGAGGCTGACGATTCTCGGCGGTGGCGGATTCCGGGTGCCCCTCGTGTACGGCGCACTGCTCGACGACCACGCCCCGGGCCGGGTCACCGAGGTGACCCTCCACGACATCGACGGCGACCGGCTGAAGGCGATCACCGGGGTGCTCGCGCAGCAGGCCACGGGCGTTCCCGACGCGCCCGCCGTGCACTCCACCACCGATCTCGACGAGGCGCTGCGGGGCGCCGACTTCGTCTTCTCCGCGATCCGCGTCGGGGGTCTCGCGGGCCGCGCCGCCGACGAACGCGTCGCGCTGGAGGAGGGGGTTCTCGGCCAGGAGACCGTCGGCGCCGGCGGCATCGCGTACGGACTGCGCACCGTCCCCGTCGCGACCCACATCGCCCGCCGCGTCGCCGCCGTCGCCCCCGACGCCTGGGTCATCAACTTCACCAACCCCGCCGGCCTGGTCACCGAGGCCATGTCCCGCCACCTCGGCGACCGCGTCATCGGCATCTGCGACTCGCCCGTCGGCCTCGGCCGCCGCGTCGCCCGGGTCCTGGGCGCAGACCCGGCCGACACCTGGATCGACTACGTGGGCCTCAACCACCTGGGCTGGCTGCGCGGCCTGCGCGTGCACGGCCGCGACGAACTGCCCCGGCTGCTCGCCGACGAGGACCTGCTCGGCTCCTTCGAGGAGGGCCGCCTGTTCGGCACCGACTGGCTGCGCTCCCTCGGCGCGATCCCCAACGAGTACCTGCACTACTACTACTTCAACCGCGAGACCGTCCGCGCCTACCGCGAGGCCGAGCGCACCCGCGGCGCCTTCCTCGCCGACCAGCAGTCCGCCTTCTACGCCGATCCCTCCTACGCCTCCTGGGACCGCACCCGCGCCGAGCGCGAGGCCACGTACATGGCCGACAACCGCGAGGCGGCCGGCGCGGGCGAGCGCGACGAGGCCGACCTGGAGGAGTCCGGCGGGTACGAGAAGGTCGCGCTCGCGCTGATGCGGGCCATCGCCCGCGACGAACGCGCCACACTCATCCTCAACGTCCGCAACCGGCACGTCCTTTCGGCCCTCGACGCGGACGCCGTCATCGAGGTGCCCTGCCTCGTCGACGCCAACGGCGCGCACCCCGTGGCCGTCGACCCGCTCCCCGGCCACGCCACGGGCCTGGTCACCTCGGTCAAGGCTGTGGAGCGCGAGGTGCTGACCGCGGCCACGACCGCGTCCCGCGCCGCCGCGGTCAAGGCCTTCGCCCTGCACCCGCTCGTCGACTCGGTCGCCGTCGCCCGCCGGCTCCTGGACGGATACGTGTCGGCGCACCCCGAACTGGCCCCGCTGCGGGCCTGACGGCGGCCCGGTGACGGTGGCGTGAAGGAGTGTAAAGGACTGTAAAGGCGCGGTATAGCAGAGGGGTGGCCCAAAGGGCCGCCCCTTTCTGGTTGCTGACGTTGCGTCATCACGCTCCGTGGCGGAATGAACTCGTCCGCAGGTGTGATGCGTCCTACAGAAAGAATCTGAGAAATTCGCTAGGAGTGTGACGCCGGAGAGTCACCATGCGCTTAGCTTGGTGCGCCCCCCAACGAGGAGTACTCATGCGACCGTTCGCCCTGAACTATGCCCGAGCTGTACGAGAGGCAGAGGTCAGCGCGCCGTACACATACGACTCCGCACTGCAGTTGAATGTGCTGCCCGACGGCGGAGTGGCCGCGTACGACTACGCTGTGTTGCGAGAGAGTGCCGCTACCACGTCCACGGCAGGGTCCAAAACCCATTTCGACGACTGAACGGCCGCGCGGAAATGACCGTTCTGATCCTGACGAACGAACAGGACGTGACGGCCGACATGGCCGTCGTGGAATTGAACGCCGGGGGAATCCCGGTGCTGAGACTGGATCCGGCCGAACTTCCCGGCGGCGTCGGAGTGTCCGGAGAGTTCGCCCATGGGGCGTTTCATGGCCATCTGTCCGTCGGCGGCCGGGTGGTGAGCATGGCGGGTCTGCGTTCCGTGTGGGTGCGCAGGCCCGGCACCCCCGCCGCCCGCGCCCTCGCCGCCTCCGACTGGCTGACCGAGGAGGCCTCCCAGTCGCTGTACGGCATGCTGCGCTGCACCGACGCGCGCTGGATGAATCATCCGGACGCGGCCCGGCAGGCCCGGCACAAGCCCTGGCAGCTGTGGCTGGCCCGGGCCTGCGGGCTGCCGGTGCCCGCGACGCTCATCACCACGTTCCCCCGGGTGGCGCGGGAGTTCGCGGAGCGCTATCCCGACCTCGTCGTGAAGCCGGTCTCCGGCGCACACCCGGACGGGCACGGGATGGCCGTGCCGACCACACGTGTGCGGCCGGGCGAGGACTACCGGGACGTCGCGCACGGCCCGACGCTGCTGCAGCGCCGGGTCCGCAAGGTCGCCGACATCCGGCTGACCGTCGTGGGCGACCGGCTGTTCGCGGCCCGCGCGCGGAGCGAGCCGCAGGCGGAGGAGGCCGACGAGGCCGTCGTCGACGTGCGCTTCAACGACACGGCGGGGCCGTGGCGGCCGGTACACGTGCCGCGGCGCGTGGCCGACGGCGTGCACGCCTATCTGACCCGGGCCCAACTCGCCTACGGGGCCTTCGACTTCGCGGAGGACGCGGACGGCATCTGGTGGTTCCTGGAGTGCAACCAGTCCGGGCAGTTCGGCTTCGTCGAGATCGAGACCGGGCAGCGGATCGGGCGGGCCGTCGCCGAGTGGCTCGCGGGGGAGCCCCTCGGTCCGGCGGTGGATTCACAGGGTCCGGATCCGGCGCCGCACCGGTGACTTTCGGCCGTCCGCCCCACCGGCTTCACACGTGCGTCACCGCCCCTTCCCTTTCTCCCGGTGGTCTTGAACACTCCGTTGGCGTACTCCCGTCGATCCCGTCCGCCGACGCATCCACCGACGTAACAGGAGATCCCCCCACCCATGACCGAACTGAACCGGCGCCGCTTCCTGCAGATCGCCGGAGCCACCGCCGCCTACACGGCCCTGTCCGGCTCCATCGAGCGGGCCGCCGCCATCCCGGCGGCCCGCCGCAGCGGCACCGTCCAGGACATCGAGCACATCGTGGTGCTCATGCAGGAGAACCGCTCCTTCGACCACTACTTCGGCACCATGAAGGGGGTCCGCGGCTTCGGTGACCCGCGCCCGGTCACGCTGCCCAGCGGCAAACCGGTCTGGTACCAGTCGAGTGCCGGCAAGGAGACCCTGCCGTACCACCCGGACGCGGCCGACCTCGGCATGCAGTTCATCGCCGGCCTCGACCACGACTGGGCGGGCGGGCACAGCGCCTTCGCGAACGGCCGCTACGACAACTGGATCGCCGCCAAGGGCACCGGCACGATGGCGTACCTGACCCGCGACGACATCCCCTTCCACCACGCCCTCGCCGACAAGTTCACCGTCTGCGACGACTACCACTGCTCGTTCATCGGCGCGACCGACCCCAACCGCTACTACATGCTCAGCGGATATGTCGGCAACGACGGCACCGGCGGCGGTCCCGTCCTGGGCAACGAGGAGGCGGGCTACGGCTGGACCACGTACGCCGAACGCCTTGAGAAGGCCGGGATCTCCTGGAAGGTGTACCAGGACATCGGCGACGGGCTCGACGCGGCCGGCAGCTGGGGCTGGATCAACGACGCCTACCGGGGCAACTACGGCGACAACTCGCTGCTGTACTTCAACAACTACCGCAACGCCAAGCCCGGCGACCCGCTGTACGACAAGGCCCGCACCGGAACCAACGCCAAGGCGGGCGACGGCTACTTCGACGTGCTCAAGGCCGACGTGAAGGCCGGCACACTGCCGAAGATCTCCTGGATCGCCGCCCCCGAGGCCTTCTCCGAGCACCCCAACTGGCCCGCCAACTACGGCGCTTGGTACATATCGCAGGTCCTCGACGCGCTCACCTCGAATCCCGAGGTGTGGAGCAGGACCGCCCTGTTCATCACGTACGACGAGAACGACGGCTACTTCGACCACATCGTGCCGCCCTACCCGCCGTCCTCCGCGAGCCAGGGCCTGTCCACCGTCGACACCAAGCTGGACTACTACCCGGGCAGCATCACCCGCGCCGCCGGACCCTACGGGCTCGGCCAGCGTGTCCCGATGATCGTCGTGTCGCCCTGGTCCACCGGCGGATACGTGTGCTCGGAGACCTTCGACCACACCTCGATCCTGCGGTTCATGGAGCAGCGGTTCGGGGTACGGGAGACCAACATCTCGCCGTGGCGCCGCGCCATCTGCGGCGACCTCACCTCCGCCTTCGACTTCTCCCTGAAGGTCACCGACCCGGCCCAGCTGCCCGACACTTCCGGCTACCTGCCGCCGGACCGCGACCGGCACCCCAGCTACGTCCCGAAGCCGCCCGCGCAGGGCTCCCTGCCCCGCCAGGAGGCCGGCTCCCGTCCGAGCCGCCCGCTCGCCTACGCGCCCTACGTGGACGGCGCCGCCGACATCGCGACGGGCAAGTACAAGCTGACCCTCAGCGGCGGCCCCAGCGCGGGCGCCGCCTTCCAGATCCGCTCCCAGAACCGCACCGACGGGCCCTGGACGTACACGGCCGAGGCCGGCAAGTCGATCTCGGACAGCTGGAACTCGTACTACTCCAAGGGCGCCTACGACCTGACCGTGCACGGCCCGAACGGGTTCCTGCGCGCCTTCAAGGGCGACAACAAGGCCGCGGGTCCCGAGGTGACCGCCCGCCACAACGGGGGCACCGGCAACCTGGAGCTGACCCTGACCAACCCGACGGCGGCCGCGGTCCGGCTCACGGTGACCAACGCGTACGGGGGCGCCGCGCAGACCCACACCGTGCCCGCGGGCGGCTCGCTCCAGCGGACCGTCGACCCGTCGGGCACCCGGCGCTGGTACGACCTGACGATCGTCGCCGAGGGCGTGACCGGCTATCTGCGCCGGCTCGCCGGGCACGTGGAGAACGGCACGGCGGGCGTGAGCGACCCGGCCATCGCCACCGTGTGACCCGGGTGTGCCCCTCCGGTGCCGACGGGACCGGAGGGGCACACATCACATCTGTCCGGCCTGGTCCGGTCCATGGGGCGGCGCGATAGTGTGCCCCGGTGACGACGCAATCGAACACCCCTGCAGGCTGGTACCCGGATCCTCAGGGGACTCCCCAGACACTGCGGTGGTGGGACGGTTCCCAGTGGACCGAGCACACGCACGCGGCGGCCCAGGTCCCGCAGCAGCAGACCCCGTCGCAGGCCCAGCCCCAGCAGCACCAGCCCCAGCCGGCCCAGGCCCAGCCGCAGGCGGCCCAGCCCCAGGCTCAGGCGCAGCAGCAGCCGTACGGCGGTCAGCCGCAGCAGCAGGCGCCTCAGCAGCACGCCCCGCAGCAGGCCTACGGCGCGCAGGCGCAGCAGCACGCGGACGCGGCCCGGGTCCAGCACCAGGTGCAGCAGCAGGCCGGTGTCGCGCCGAGCGCGCAGGGCGGCGGCACGCTGTTCACCGAGCCGGTCCTGGTCGTGAACCAGAAGGCCAAGCTGATCGAGCTGACCAACGAGTACAGCGTCATGGACCAGCAGGGCCGCCCGCTCGGCACGGTCACCGAGATCGGCCAGAGCAGCCTGAAGAAGGCGCTGCGCTTCGTCTCCAGCGTCGACCAGTTCATGACGCACAAGCTGGAGATCCGCGACGCCTACGGGCAGCCGCAGCTGATCCTCACGCGCCCCGCGAAGTTCATGAAGTCCCGGGTGATCGTCGAGCGCCCGGACGGTTCGCCGGTCGGCGAGATCGTCCAGCAGAACGTCATCGGCAAGATCAACTTCGGCATGATGGTGAACGGCCAGCAGGTCGGCGCGATCAAGGCGGAGAACTGGCGGGCCTGGAACTTCGCGATCGTGGACCACGCCGACCAGGAGGTCGCGCGGATCACGAAGACGTGGGAGGGCCTCGCCAAGACGATGTTCACCACGGCGGACAACTACGTCCTGCAGATCCACTTCCAGCTGCCCGAGCCGCTGCTCAGCCTGGTCGTGGCGACGGCGCTGACCGTCGACACCGCGCTCAAGCAGGACTCGCGCGGCTTCGGATGACCGGGCCCGGCGGTAATGGGGGTGGAGGCGGGAGAGCCCGCACACGCAGCACAACGCCCCACACACACGAGCGTGGTGGGAGAGGGCCCGCCACCCGAGACACA
>NZ_JBHYTK010000221.1:0-10215 GCF_042749255.1 Streptomyces sp. NPDC059524
CCGGGGGGGCGGGGCGCCCGACAGAGCGCGCCCGGGGGGGCCCCCCCCCCCACCCCCCCCCGCGCCCCGCCCCGCGCCCCGCGCCCCCCCCGCCCGGGGGGCCCCCCCCACCCCAGGGTCCCCGCCCGCCCCCGTGTGTGGCGCTAGTTGTCGGGCTGTGTGCCGTTCCAGCCGCCCGTGTCTCCGCCGTCGCCGCCCGGGTCCTCCGGGATGCCGATGGTCGGGGTGCCGCCGCCCGGATCGGTGGGCGGCTCGGCCGTGTCGGTCGGTTCGTCCGTCGGCGGCTCGGTCGTCGGCTCGTCCGTCGGGGTCGACGGGCTGGTCGGCGGCTCGGTGGTCGGCTCGTCGCTCGGCGTCTCGGGCGTCGTCGGCTCGTCGCTCGGGGTGACCGGGGCCTGGGTGGTGGGCTCGACGCCCGCGCCCATGTCGGTGTCCAGGTCGAAGCGCTCGCCGGAGCCCGCGGTGTTGAAGGTGTACTGGGCCCAGATGCGGGCCGGGAAGCTGCCACCGTTGACGCGGCCGCCGCCGGCCGCGCCGGACAGCGAGACCTGGGCGCCCTGGGTGACCTTCACCGGGTCGTCGCTGCCGCACCGGGCGGTGCCGGCCTTGGCCGCCTCGCCGAACATGCCGACGGAGGTGACCAGGTCGGGGGTGTAGCCGGTGAACCAGGCCGAGCGGTTGCAGTCGGACGTACCGGTCTTGCCGGCGACCTGCTGGCCGTCGCGCCCCGGGTTGTCGCGGACGGAGGCACGGGCCGTACCGTCGTCGACCACGCCGGTGAGCACCGAGGTGACGGAGTCGGCGGCGGCCCGGCTGATGACCTGCTCGCCGGACTGCTCCGGCAGGTCGAGCTTCTGGCCCGCCAGGGACACCGACTTCACGAGTTGCGGGGTGACCAGCTTGCCGTGGTTGTCGAGGGTCGCGTAGACGCCGGCCATCTCCAGGGGGCTGGCGCCCATGGTGCCGAGGGTCTGGGCGTAGTACGGCTTGAGGTCGCCGTCCTCCATGCCGAGCTTCTTGGCGGTGGCCATGACCTGGTCCATGCCGACGTCGGCGCCCATCTGCGCGAAGACGGAGTTGATGGACTTGTTCATCGCGGTCTGGACGGTGACGTCGCCGTAGTCGACGTCGTCCTCGTTCGGCGGGGCGAACTTCACCTCGGCGCCGTCTTCGACGACGGGGCGCTTGCTGGTGCCGTCGTAGACCGTGTTGGCCCGGATCGACTGGCCGTCCTGCGTCTTCGCGTTGTTCTCCAGCGCGGCGGCGAGGATGAGCGGCTTGAAGGTCGAGGCGGGCTGGTAGTCGGTGCGCGTCGCGTTGTTGCGCCAGTGCTTGTCGATGCCCTCGCCGCCGTACATGGCGAGGACCTTGCCGGTCTTCGGGTCGACGGAGACGGCGCCCGCCTGCACGTTGGCGTCGGTCTTGCGGCGCTTGGGGTCGAGCTGGTCGGTCAGCTGCTGCTTGACGGCCTTTTCGAGCTGCTTCTGCTTCTTGCGGTCGATGTTGAGCGTGATCGTGTAGCCGTGGGCGTCGAACTGGTCCTCGGTGAGGTTCAGTTCCTTCATGACCTCGGCCTTGGCGGCCTGGTAGAGGTAGCCCTCCTGGCCCTGCAGGCCCGCGGCCGGCTTGGGGTCCTTGGGCTTGGGGAAGGTCATGCCGGCGCGCTCGCTCGCGCTGAGCCAGTGCATGTCGACCATGTTGTCGAGGACGTAGTTCCAGCGCTGCTTGACGAGCTTCTTGCCGGTGTCGGAGGCGATCGCCCAGTCGTACTGGTTCGGCGCCTGGAGCAGCGCGGCGAGGTAGGCGCCCTGCTCGACCTTGAGGTCGGAGGCGTCGACGCCGTAGTAGGCCTGGGCGGCGGTCTGGATGCCCCAGGCGCCGCGGCCGTAGAAGCTGGTGTTGATGTAGCCCGCGAGGATGTCGTCCTTGGACTTCTTGCGGTCCACCTTCAGCGAGATGACCAGTTCCTTCAGCTTGCGCGAGACGGTCTGGTCCTGGGTCAGGTAGTAGTTCTTCACGTACTGCTGGGTGATCGTCGAGCCACCCTGCTTGCCCTTGCCGGTGACCGTGTTGAGGACGCCGCGGGCGGTGCCCTTCAGGTCGATGCCCTGGTCCTTGTAGAACGTCTTGTTCTCGGCGGCCACGAAGGTGTGCTGGACGCCCTTGGGGACCTCGGACAGCTTGACGATCTCCCGGTTGACCTCGCCCACGCGGGCCATGGTCGAGCCGTCGCTGTACTTGTACACGTTGCTCTGCAGATCGGCTTCCGGGTTGCCCTCGGGTATGTCGATCACCATGTAGAGCACCACGAAGGCGCCCATGCACAGGAGCACGAACCCGAAGAAGGCCCCCAGCAGCTTCTTCCACGTGAAGAAGCGGCGTATGCCCGAAGGCCGCGCCGCGGCCTTGCGCGCGTTCCTCGCATCCGCTCGGCCCATGACCTCGTCGCTCCGCTTCTCGTCCGTCAACATTCCTGATTCGTTCGGAATCAGCTCATGAAGCTAACACCGCCACTTAAGGCAAAACCGTGCCCTTCCGGTCATTTCCGGACGTGACAATCAGCACCTACCCCATGGGAACCGACGATCCAGACGAGTGGATGGTTGCCGTGGCCGTTAAAGTGATATCACTATGCTAGAAAGGGTTCGCCCCGGACCGGGGGCGAAACCGCAGTTCAGGGGAACGGGGACAGTCATGCCAGAGACGGACACCACACCGGACGTCACGCCGGACGTGCCGGCCATGCCGAAGGCGCGCGTACGGGAGGTCACGGCGCACAGCATCGGCGGCGGGCTCGCACTGCTGCTCGGCCTGGTCGGGCTCGCGGCGGGGGTCGTACTGATCGTGGCCGCGACGACACTCGACTCGGACGGCACGAAGGCGCTGCTGATCACGCTCGGCGTCCTCCTCTCGGTCGGCGCCTTCTTCGCGATGTGCGGGCTGAACATGGTGGCGCCGGGCGAGGCCCGTGTCGTCCAGCTCTTCGGGCGCTACCGGGGCACGATCCGCACTGACGGGCTGCGCTGGGTGAACCCGCTGACCTCGCGCACCAAGATCTCCACCCGGGTCCGCAACCACGAGACGGCGGTCCTGAAGGTCAACGACGCGTACGGCAACCCGATCGAGCTCGCCGCGGTCGTGGTGTGGCGGGTCGAGGACACCGCGCAGGCCACGTTCGAGGTGGACGACTTCCTGGAGTTCGTCTCGACGCAGACCGAGGCGGCCGTCCGGCACATCGCCATCGAGTACCCGTACGACGCCCATGACGAGGGCGGGCTGTCGCTGCGCGGGAACGCGGAGGAGATCACCGAGAAGCTGGCCGTCGAGCTCCACGCGCGCGTGGAGGCGGCCGGTGTCCAGATCATCGAGTCCCGCTTCACGCATCTCGCCTACGCTCCGGAGATCGCCTCGGCGATGCTGCAGCGGCAGCAGGCGGGGGCGGTCGTCGCGGCGCGGCGGCAGATCGTCGACGGGGCCGTCGGGATGGTCGAGGCGGCGCTGGCGCGGATCGCGGAGCAGGATTTCGTGACACTGGACGAGGAGCGGAAGGCGGCGATGGTGAGCAATCTGCTGGTCGTGCTGTGTGGTGACCGTGCGGCGCAGCCGGTCCTGAACACGGGGACGCTCTACCAGTGACCCCGCCACCGCCACCGCCTCCGGCGCGGAAACAGGTGCTGCTGCGGCTCGATCCCGCCGTGTACGAGGCGCTGGCGCGGTGGGCCGGGGACGAGCTGCGCTCCGCGAACGCGCAGATCGAGTTCCTGCTGCGCAGGGCTCTCGCCGAGGCGGGCCGGCTGCCCGGCGGGGCGGCGCCCATCGCCCGGCGGGGTCGCCCGCCCAAGAGCTCGGGCGACCCGGAGGGGCCGGCGGCCGACGGCTGAGTGTGGCTGGCCGCGCAGTTCCCCGCGCCCCTGGAAGGCAGCGGCTTCGCCGCGCCTTCCCCACATGAAAGGCGCCCCGCGCCTTGATCGGGGAAATGCGAGGCGAAGCGTCTGCATTTCAGGGGCGCGGGGCTGCACCCGATCAGCGACTCCGTCGCGGGGCGCGACCGGCGGGCCCCTGGGGGGCGCGCGAAGCGTGCCCTTCAGGGGCGCGGGGAACTGCGCGAGCAACCACGACGAGAGCCGCAGTCGACGGGGCGCCGCGCGGGGCTGGGTCTGTTTGGGGTCTCGCCGCCGGGCGTGACCGGCCCCCGCCGGAGTCGCCGCGGGTGAGATTCGGACCCGTATACACCCCGGGTATACACGGAGTGTAGAGTCCCCTCCATGTCCATCGGCCACACCCTTCTCGGGCTGCTCGAATCAGGGCCCCGCCACGGTTACGACCTCAAGCGCACGTTCGACGAGACCTTCGGGCACGACAAGCCGCTGCACTACGGGCAGGTCTACTCGACGATGTCCCGCCTGCTGAAGAACGGTCTCGTCGAGGTCGACGGGATCGAGGCCGGCGGCGGCCCCGAGCGCAAGCGGTACGCGATCACCGACGCCGGCATCACGGACGTCCAGCAGTGGCTGGCGACCCCGGAGAAGCCGGAGCCGTACCTCCAGTCGACCCTGTACACGAAGGTCGTCCTCGCCCTGCTCACCGATCGCGACGCGGCCGAGGTCCTCGACTCGCAGCGCGCCGAGCACCTGCGCCTCATGCGCATCCTCACCGACCGCAAGCGCAAGGGCGACCTCGCCGACCAGCTGATCTGCGACCACGCCCTGTTCCACCTCGAAGCCGACCTGCGCTGGCTGGAACTGACCGCCGCGCGTCTCGACCGCCTCGCCGCGGAGGTGCGCCCCTCATGACTCCCGCCGGTTCCCTGCTGACCGCCGTCGACCTGTGCAAGGCGTACGGCCCGACGCCCGCCCTCGACGGCGCGTCCTTCTCCGTGCATCCCGGCGAGATCGTCGCCGTGATGGGCCCGTCCGGTTCGGGCAAGTCGACGCTGCTGCACTGCCTCGCCGGGATCGTGACGCCGGACTCCGGCAGCATCACGTACGGCGGCCGCGACCTGGCGGCCATGTCGGACGCGGAGCGCAGCGCGCTGCGCCGCGGCGAGTTCGGCTTCGTCTTCCAGTTCGGCCAGCTCGTGCCGGAGCTGACCAGTGTCGAGAACGTGGCGCTGCCGCTGCGGCTCAACGGCGTCAAGCGCAAGGAGGCCGAGCGGCGGGCCGCCGGCTGGCTGGAGCGCCTGGAGGTCGACGACCTGGCGGGCAAGCGGCCCGGGGAGATGTCCGGCGGTCAGGGCCAGCGCGTCGCCGTGGCCCGCGCGCTGGTGACGAACCCGCGCGTGCTGTTCGCCGACGAGCCGACCGGCGCCCTGGACTCCCTGAACGGCGAGCGGGTCATGGAGCTGCTGACGGAGGCGGCGCGGAGCACGAACGCCGCGGTCGTCCTGGTCACGCACGAGGCCCGGGTCGCCGCCTACTCCGACCGCGAGGTCGTGGTGCGCGACGGGAAGTCCCGGGACATGGAGTTCGCCCGATGACGCTGCTCGACGACCGTCCGGCCGCCCCCGCCCCGGCGCCCGTGCGGCAGGGGTTCGGCGGCCGGCTGCGCGACCTCGGTGTCGGTGTGCGGTGCGCGGTGGCCGGGGGCCGCGAGGGCTGGATCCGTACGCTGCTCACCGCGATCGGCGTGGGGCTCGGCGTGGCCGTGCTGCTGGGCGCGGCGTCCGTGCCGACGCTGCTGGAGGAGCGTGACGCGCGGGGCGCCGCACGGCAGTTGGGCGTGGAGCCCGGTGGCCCGGCGGAGCGCTCGGACCGCTCGGTCCTGCTCAGTGACGCGTCCTCCGATTTCCGGGCCGATTCGATCGACGGCTATCTGGTCCGGCCCGACGGCGCGCATCCCGCGCTGCCGCCCGGCGTGGACAAGCTCCCCGGGCCCGGCGAGATGGTCGTCTCCCCTGCCTTGCGCGAGCTTCTCGACTCCCCCGACGGCAAGCTCCTCAAGGAGCGGTACGCGTACCGCGACGTCGGCACGATCGCCCCGGCCGGCCTGCACGACCCGTTCGACCTGTACGTGTACATCGGGTCGGACGAGCTCAGCACCGACCGCGGGGCGCGGCGCTTCGACCACTGGGGGCACACGTTCCCGTCGCCGCCCATGGACCCGGTGCTGGTCCTGATGGTGGTGCTGGCCTGCGTCGTGCTGCTCGTGCCGGTGGCCATCTTCATCGCGACGGCCGTCCGGTTCGGCGGCGAGCGGCGCGACCGGCGGCTCGCCGCGCTGCGCCTGGTCGGCGCGGACGTGCGGATGACGCGGCGGATGGCGGCGGGCGAGGCCCTGTTCGGGGCGGCGCTCGGGGTGGTGTTCGGGGCCGGGTTCTTCCTGTCGGCGCGGCAGTCGCTCGCCCATGTCGAGGTGTGGCGGCTGTCGGCGTTCCCCTCGGACCTGTCGCCGGTGCCGGTGCTCGGCCTGCTCATCGTGCTGGCCGTGCCGCTCGCCGCGATCGGGGTGACGCTGTTCGCGCTGCGCTCGGTGGCGATCGAGCCGCTGGGCGTGGTCCGCGAGCGCCGCACGCGGCGGCGCCGGCTGTGGTGGCGGCTGCCGGTCCCCGCGGCGGGTGCGGTGCTGCTGCTGACCTCGGAGGCGGTCGACAGCACGGACACCTTCGCCGTGGTCCGGATCGCGGCCGGGATCGCGCTGCTCCTCATCGGCCTGGTGCTCGTACTGCCGTGGCTGGTCGAGGCGGTCGTGGGGCGGCTGCGCGGCGGGCCGGTGCCATGGCAACTGGCCACGCGCAGGCTCCAGTTGTCCAGCACGGCGGCGAGCCGGGCCGTCGCGGGCATCACGATCGCGGTGGCGGGCGGTATCGCGCTGCAGATGTTCGTCGTCGGGATCGAGGACGACTTCACCAAGGCGACGGGACAGGACCCGCGGCGCGCGCAGCTCGTCGCGAACGCCGACTTCCCGAGCGGGAAGCTGGCCCGGCGGATGACCGACGAGTTCGGCCGGTCTCCGGGCGTACGGAAGGTCGTCGGCACCGTCGACACGTGGGCCGCCGCGGAGGGGGCGCGGCCGGACCACTACGGGTACGTCCCCACGGTCACGCTGTCGGTCGGCACCTGTGCGGCGCTGCGCGAGAAGGCGGAGCTGCCGTCGTGCCGGGACGGTGACGTGTTCCGGGTCCTCGGCACGGAGGGCGGTGCCACGTCGCGGGAGGCGCGGCACATCGCGCGGCCCGGGGCGCGGCTCGTCGTGGACGACATGGAGGGGGGCGGGAAGCACCGGGACGGGGTCCGCTGGGTGCTGCCGAAGGAGACCCGCACGGTGCCGTCGCGGAGCGACGCGCTCGGGGACCGCTTCACCGGCATCCTCGCCACGCCCGGCGCGTTCGACACGGACACGCTGCACAACTCGATGACCATGGCGCAGATCCAGGTGGACGAGTCGGTGCCGGACGCGTTCGAGCACGTGCGCAACGTGGCGTTCCGGATGGATCCGAGCATGCGGGTGTGGACCATGCACGCGACGGAACGGGACGACACGTACGCGAGCATCCTGCGCGGGCTGTTCACGGCGGCGGCGATCACGATCTCGCTGATCGCGGCGTCGATGCTGGTCTCGCAGATCGAGCAACTCCGCGAGCGCAGGCGGCTGTTGTCCGTGCTGGTGGCGTACGGGACGCGGCGGGCGACGCTGGCGTGGTCGGTGCTGTGGCAGACGGCGATCCCGGTCGTGCTCGGGATGGGGCTCGCGGTGTCGGGGGGCCTGGCGCTGGGGTGGCTGATGCTCCGGATGACGGGCAAGCCGGTGACGGACTGGCTGGTGTTCCTCCCCCTGGTCGGGGTGGGCGCGGCAGCGGTCCTGACCGTCACCCTCCTCTCCCTCCCCCCGCTCTACCGCCTGATGCGCCCCGAGGGCCTCCGCACGGAGTAGCCCTCCGGGCGGTACGGGGACCTTCTCGCCCCGGGCTCGGAAGCACCCGAGCCCGGGGCGCGGGGAACTGCGCGACCAGCCACGACGGCGCGGCACTCGGCAACGGAGCCGGGGTGCGCGGGCCGGTCAGAGGACGCGGACCGGCAGGCCGCCGAGCGCCCCCCGAAGCGCCGCCGCCAACTCCTCGTACTCCGCGGAGCGCGCCGCCCCGCTCCGCATCGCGAACGCCACCCGCCGCGAAGGCGCGGGTTCGGCGAAGTAGCCGGTGAGGAGCTGGGCGCTGCGGCTGGTCTCCACGGACACGGCCGTGCGGGGCAGCAGCGTCACTCCCAGCCCGCCGGCGACGAGTTGCACCAGCGTCGAGAGGCCCGCCGCGGTCGTGGTGACGGGAACGTCGTCCCGCCCCGCCTCCCGGCAGATGTCCAGCGCCTGGTCCCGCAGGCAGTGCCCCTCGTCCAGGAGGAGCAGGTTCAGCTCGCGCAGCGCCTCGCGGGGAATGCCCTCGCGGCCGCCGAGCCAGTGGTCGAGCGGGGTGACGAGCACGAAGTCCTCGTCGAACAGGGGGATTTCACTGATACCCGGCACCCCGAGCGGCACGGCGAGCAGCAGCAGGTCGAGCCGTCCGGCGGTGACGCCCTCCACCAGCGAGGAGGTCTGCTCCTCGTGGACCTGGAGGTCGAGGTCCGGGTACCGGTCGTGCACGAGCCGCAGCAGGGTGGGCAGGAGATAGGGCGCGACCGTGGGGATGACCCCGAGCCGCAGCACGCCGGTGAACGGCGCCCGTACGGCCTCCGCGTCCTCCACGAGCGCCCCGACCTCGTCGAGCACGGCCCGCGCCCGTACGGCGATCCGCTCGCCGGCCGGCGAGAGCAGCACCTTGCGCGTCGTACGCTCGACGAGGGTCACCCCGAGCGTCTCCTCCAGCGCGGAGACGGCTCCGGACAGCGCGGGCTGGCTCATCCCGATCGCGGCCGCCGCGTCCCTGAAGTGCAGATGCTCCGCGACCGCCGCGAACGCCCGCAGCTGCGCCAGGCTGGGCTGCCTGCGCTTCAGGCCCGGCTTTCCGCTCGATACGGCCACTGATAGCCACCTCCGATCAACACGACCGAGTCTAGCTATTTCCGTAATCAATGCACGGTGTGCCACGATCATGAGCAGTCCAACCCATGGAAAGGCCCTCAAAAGGGGCCTTTCTCGCTGCAAGGAGAGCACGTGCTCACTGTCGGTGACAAGTTCCCCCAGTTCGACCTCACTGCCTGCGTCTCGCTGGAGAAGGGCAAGGAGTTCGCGCAGATCGACCACAAGACCTACGAGGGCAAGTGGAAGATCGTCTTCGCGTGGCCCAAGGACTTCACCTTCGTGTGCCCGACCGAGATCGCCGCGTTCGGCAAGCTGAACGAGGAGTTCGCCGACCGTGACGCCCAGATCCTCGGCTTCTCCGGCGACTCCGAGTTCGTGCACCACGCCTGGCGCAAGGACCACCCGGACCTGACGGACCTGCCCTTCCCGATGCTGGCCGACTCGAAGCACGAGCTCATGCGTGACCTCGGCATCGAGGGCGAGGACGGCTTCGCCCAGCGCGCCGTCTTCATCGTCGACCAGAACAACGAGATCCAGTTCACGATGGTGACCGCCGGTTCCGTGGGCCGTAACCCCAAGGAGGTCCTGCGGGTCCTCGACGCCCTGCAGACCGACGAGCTGTGCCCGTGCAACTGGAGCAAGGGCGACGAGACCCTCGACCCGGTCGCGCTGCTCTCGGGCGAGTGAGCGGAGTCTTCTGACATGGCACTCGACGAACTGAAGTCCGCCATACCGGACTACGCCAAGGACCTGAAGCTCAACCTGGGCTCGGTCATCGGCAACTCGGACCTGCCGGCGCAGCAGCTGTGGGGCACGGTCCTCGCGACCGCCATCGCCTCGCGCTCGCCGCGCGTGCTGCGCGAGCTGGCCCCCGAGGCCGAGGCGAACCTCTCGCCGGAGGCGTTCAAGGCCGCGAAGTCGGCGGCCGCCATCATGTCGATGAACAACGTCTTCTACCGCACGCGTCACCTGCTCTCGGACGACGAGTACGGGACGATGCGCGCGGGCCTGCGGATGAACGTCATCGGCAACCCCGGCGTCGACAAGATCGACTTCGAGCTGTGGTCGTTCGCCGTCTCGGCGATCAACGGCTGCGGGATGTGCCTCGACTCGCACGAGCAGGTGCTCCGCAAGGCCGGCGTCGAGCGCGACGTCATCCTGGAGTCCTTCAAGATCGCCTCGGTCATCCAGGCGGTCGCGGTGACGCTGGACGCGGAAGCTGCGCTGGCGTAACCCGCAAAGAAGCTGCCCCCGCCGCGCAAGCGG
>NZ_JBHYTK010000222.1:0-5714 GCF_042749255.1 Streptomyces sp. NPDC059524
GGCGGCGCCCATGGGGCGCCGCCCTGCCGCGTTTCCCCCCAGCCGCGGGCGCCGCTGCGGTGGGGATCGGCGGGCCACCCGCACGGGTGAAATCGGGGGGCAGTTGACGGAACGCGGGGCGACGCGGGGCGGGGCCGGTGGGAAGGCTGCCCCCGCCCCGTCCGCGTATCCAGGAGCCGCCTCCGTGACCGAGACCGCCACCCAGGCCCCCCGCCTGCTGCCCCCGCCCCGCCGTGGCCGGCCGGTTCCGGGGTCCGTGATCGGCGGATTGCGGGGGCGCGCGGTGCGTGCCCTGCGCCGGGCCGCGCCGGCGCTCGCCGTGTACACGGCCGTCCGCGTGTGCGTCCTGATCGCCGTCGGCGTGTGGGCGCACCGGCGGGGCGAGGGCGTCTGGTCGCTGCTCGCGTCGGACTGGGACTCCAACTGGTACGTGGGCATCGCCGACCACGGTTACGCCGACGCCCTCGGGACCGCCGTCAACGCGAACAACCTGGCGTTCTTCCCGCTCTACCCCGTCCTGATCAAGGTCGTCGCCGCCGTCACCCCGGGCTCGCGCGCCACCGTCGGACTGGCGCTCGCCGTCGTCTCCTCGTTCGTGGCCGCGTGGGGGATCTTCGCGGTCGGGCACCGGCTGTACGGGCGCCGGGTCGGCGTGCTGCTGGTGTTCCTGTGGGCCTGTCTGCCGGTGGGCCTGGTCCAGTGGATGGGCTACACCGAGTCGCTCTTCACGGCCGCCGTGGCCTGGTCGCTGTACGCGCTGCTCACCGGCCGCTGGATCTGGGCGGGCGTCCTGTGCTCGCTGGCCGGTCTGACCCGGCCCACCGGGGTCGCGCTGGCCGCCGCGATCGGTCTGTGCGGCCTGCTGGCGCTGCGCCGGGGCTTCCTGTGGCGGGTGGCCTGCGGGACGCTCCTGGCGCCGCTGGGATGGCTCGGGTACGTCGGCTGGGTGGGGCTGCGGGTGGGCCGCTGGGACGGCTACTTCGCCGTGCAGAAACTGTGGTTCAACCAGGTGGACGGCGGCGCCGAGACGCTGCGCCGGGTCCACGAGATCCTCGCCGTGGAGCCCCGGCCCGACCTGTTCCTCGTCATGGTGACGCTGACCCTGTTCGCGGCGGTCGTGCTGTACGGGGCGTGCGTCACCCACCGTCAGCCGCTCCCCCTGCTGCTGTTCACCGGCGCGCTGCTCGCGATCGTGCTCGGCAGCGGCGGCGTCTACTTCCCGCGGGCCCGCTTCCTCATCCCGGCGTTCCCGCTGCTCCTGCCCCTCGCGCTGGCGCTGGCGCGGGCCTCGCGGCGGGTGCTCGTGTACTGCGTGAGCGGGACGGTGCTGGTGGCGGCGTACGGCAGCGGGTACATGGTGCTGGTCTGGGGCGGCGCGCCCTGACCGTCGGGCCCGATCGGCCCGGGGTGTCTCAGCCGATCGCCGAGAGCACGGCCAGGAGGACGGCGCCGGCGGCGGCCGGGGCGAGGATCTCCCAGGCCCAGCGGACCGTGGCCACGCCCTGCGCGCCAGGCTCGCCCGCGCGGGTCTCCTGGAGCTCGCGCAGGTCGTCCATGGCCTGGTCGGCGGCGGCCCGCGTCGGACGCTCCTTGGCGCCCCGGCCGCCGGACAGCAGCGAGCCCCGGCCCGGGTCGTCCATGGCGGCGGCCCGGCTCAGATTGCGCTGGGCCTTCTTGCGGGCGCGCAGCGAGACGGGGATGGACCAGAGCTGGTACTTGGCCCCGTCCTGGTCGAGGACCTCGTTGGAGTAACCGGACCGGAACGTCGCGACCGCAGCCCAGGGCAGCGTGATCACACGGAACGGGTTGCGGATGCGGAGCCGGTCCTCGCCCGCGAACACCGCCGGGCGCAGGGTGAACGCCACGACGACCGGCACGGCGAGGAGGAGGCCCGCGAGGGCCAGCCACGGGGTGCGGCCGTCGCCCTGGACCACGGCGTCGATTCCGAGCCAGGCGCACAGGGCGAGCAGCACGATGCCGCCCGCGATACCGGCGGACGATCGGTAGACGCGGTCCTTGAGGGGGGCGGGGCTGGTCTCCATGGCCCTGATTCTGCCTGACGCTGCGCTGGGCCGGACCGTGTGGGCGCCGTAGCTCCGCCTCGTCGTCGGGCGGCTGCCGGCCGGTGGGGCTTCTCGCGCAGTTCCCCGCGCCCCTGAAATGCGGACCCTCCGGGTCGCATTTCCCCGATCAAGGTGCAGGGCGCCTTTCATCTGGGGAAGGCGCGGCGAAGCCGCATGCCTTCCAGGGGCGCGGGGAACTGCGCGACCAGCCCCCACCGACCCGCAGCCGCCCGCGATGAGGAACCCCCAAGACGAAAAGGCGCCCCCCGGCCGACCACTTGTCCCGCCGCTACGCGCGTAGATATGCTCCCCTCGTGACCATGCCCACTGCACCCGCCAAAGAACACGCACTGGCCGACGCCACCGCGTCCGAGAGCACCCTGCGCCGCTTCCTGCAGGGCCTGCCCGGCGTGGACGCGGTGGGCCTGGAGGCCCGGGCCGCCGCGCTCGGCACGCGTTCCATCAAGACGACGGCCAAGGCGTACGCCATCGACCTGGCCATCTCGATGATCGACCTGACGACCCTGGAAGGCGCCGACACCCCGGGCAAGGTCCGGGCCCTCGGCGCGAAGGCCGTCAACCCGGACCCGACCGACCGCACGACCCCCCGCACCGCGGCCGTCTGCGTCTACCCCGACATGGTGGAGACCGCGAAGGCCGCCGTCGCGGGCACGGACGTGAAGGTCGCCTCGGTCGCGACCGCGTTCCCGGCCGGCCGCGCCGCCCTGGAGGTGAAGCTCGGGGACGTCCGCGAGGCCGTCGCCGCCGGGGCCGACGAGATCGACATGGTCATCGACCGCGGCGCCTTCCTCGCGGGTCACTACATGAAGGTCTACGAGGAGATCCGCGCCGTGAAGGAGGCCTCGGGCAGCGCCCGGCTCAAGGTCATCTTCGAGACCGGCGAGCTGTCCACGTACGACAACATCCGGCGCGCGAGCTGGATCGGCATGCTGGCCGGCGCCGACTTCATCAAGACCTCGACCGGCAAGGTGGGGGTCAACGCGACGCCCGCGAACACGCTGCTGATGCTGGAGGCGGTCCGCGACTTCCGCGCCGCGACCGGCGTGCAGATCGGCGTGAAGCCCGCCGGCGGCATCCGCACCTCGAAGGACGCGGTCAAGTTCCTCGTGCTCGTCAACGAGACGGCGGGCGCGGACTGGCTCGATAACCACTGGTTCCGGTTCGGCGCCTCCAGCCTCCTGAACGATCTGCTGATGCAGCGCCAGAAGCTGGCCACCGGCCGCTACTCCGGTCCCGACTACGTGACGGTGGACTGATCACCATGGCATCTCTGTTCGAGTACGCGCCCGCGCCCGAGTCCCGCTCGGTCGTCGACATCGCCCCGTCCTACGGGCTGTTCATCGACGGCGAGTTCGCCGAGGCCGCCGACGGCAAGGTCTTCAAGACCGTCTCCCCCGCCACCGAGGAGGTCCTCTCCGAGGTCGCGCAGGCCGGCGAGGCGGACGTGGAGCGCGCCGTGAAGGCGGCCCGCAAGGCCTTCGAGAAGTGGTCGGCGCTGCCGGGCGCCGAGCGCGGCAAGTACCTGTTCCGCATCGCCCGCATCATCCAGGAGCGCAGCCGCGAGCTGGCCGTCCTGGAGACGCTGGACAACGGCAAGCCGATCAAGGAGACCCGCGACGCGGACCTCCCGCTGGTCGCCGCGCACTTCTTCTACTACGCGGGCTGGGCCGACAAGCTCGACCACGCCGGGTTCGGCCCCGCGCCGAAGCCGCTGGGCGTCGCCGGCCAGGTCATCCCGTGGAACTTCCCGCTGCTGATGCTGGCCTGGAAGATCGCCCCGGCGCTCGCCACGGGCAACACGGTGGTCCTCAAGCCCGCCGAGACGACCCCGCTGTCCGCCCTCTTCTTCGCGGACATCTGCCGCCAGGCGGGCCTGCCCAAGGGCGTCGTCAACATCCTTCCGGGGTACGGCGACGCGGGCGCCGCGCTCGTCGCGCACCCGGACGTGAACAAGGTGGCCTTCACCGGCTCCACCGCCGTCGGCAAGCAGATCGCCCGTACGGTCGCCGGCACCGACAAGAAGCTCACGCTGGAACTCGGCGGCAAGGGCGCGAACATCGTCTTCGACGACGCCCCGATCGACCAGGCCGTCGAGGGCATCGTCACCGGCATCTTCTTCAACCAGGGCCAGGTCTGCTGCGCGGGCTCGCGCCTCCTGGTCCAGGAGTCGGTCCAGGACGAGCTGCTCGACCGCCTCAAGACCCGTCTGTCGACGCTGCGCCTCGGCGACCCGCTCGACAAGAACACGGACATCGGCGCGATCAACTCGGCCGAGCAGCTGGCCCGGATCACGGCGCTCGCCGAGACGGGCGAGGCTGAGGGCGCCGAGCGCTGGTCCGCCCCGTGCGAACTGCCGTCGTCCGGCTACTGGTTCGCCCCGACGCTCTTCACGAACGTCACGCAGGCGCACACCGTCGCCCGCGACGAGATCTTCGGCCCGGTCCTGTCCGTGCTGACCTTCCGCACCCCGGAAGAGGCCGTCGCGAAGGCCAACAACACCCAGTACGGGCTCTCGGCCGGCATCTGGACCGAGAAGGGCTCCCGCATCCTCGCCGTGGCGAACAAGCTGCGCGCCGGGGTCGTCTGGGCCAACACGTTCAACAAGTTCGACCCGACCTCGCCGTTCGGCGGCTACAAGGAGTCGGGCTTCGGCCGCGAGGGCGGCCGTCACGGTCTGGAGGCCTACCTCGATGTCTGATGCGGCACGTCTGAGCGTCTTCAAGACCTACAAGCTGTACGTGGGCGGGAAGTTCCCGCGTTCCGAGAGCGGCCGGGTGTACGAGGTGACGGACTCCAAGGGCAAGTGGCTGGCGAACGCGCCGCTCTCCTCCCGCAAGGACGGCCGTGACGCGGTCGTCGCCGCCCGCAAGGCGTTCGGCGGCTGGTCGGGCGCGACCGCGTACAACCGCGGGCAGGTCCTGTACCGCGTGGCCGAGATGCTGGAGGGCCGCCGCGAGCAGTTCGTGCGCGAGGTCGCCGACGCGGAGGGCCTGTCGAAGTCGAAGGCCGCCGCCCAGGTCGACGCGGCGATCGACCGCTGGGTCTGGTACGCGGGCTGGACCGACAAGGTCGCCCAGATCGTCGGCGGCGCGAACCCGGTCGCGGGCCCCTTCTTCAACCTCTCCACCCCGGAGCCGACCGGCGTCGTCACGATCGTCGCGCCGCAGGAGTCCTCGCTCCTCGGCCTGATCTCGGCGCTCGCCCCGGTCATCGCGACGGGCAACACGGCGGTGGTGATCGCGAGCGAGAAGGCCCCGCTCCCGGCGCTGTCGCTGGGCGAGGTCCTGGCCACCTCCGACGTCCCCGGCGGCGTGGTCAACATCCTGTCCGGCCGGGCGGCGGAGATCGCCCCGTCCCTCGCCGCGCACCAGGACGTCAACGGCATCGACCTGACCGGCACGGACGCGGACCTGGCCAAGGAGCTGGAGATCGCGGCGGCGGACAACCTGAAGCGCGTACGCCGTCCACAGCCTGTGGAGGACTTCGCGGCCGACCCGGGCACGGACCGCCTGACGTACTTCCTGGAGACGAAGACGGTCTGGCACCCGACGGGGTCCCTGGGCGCCTCCGGCTCGTCCTACTGACCGCCGGCCCCCGCACCGAGGCCCCGGCCCCTCCTCCGTCCAGGAG
>NZ_JBHYTK010000222.1:5724-10202 GCF_042749255.1 Streptomyces sp. NPDC059524
CCCACTCACCGGGTCGCCCCCCCCCGGGGGCCCGGGGGCGCCTGCGGCGCGCTACCCACCCCCCGCCCCCCCCCCCGGGGCCCCGCCCCCCCCCCCGGGCGGGGGGGCGCGGGGCCCTCGCCCGTTCCCGGGCCCGGGCCCGTCAGAGACCGAGCCGCCGCGCGATGCCGTCGAGCACGCAGTCGAGGCCGAACTCGAACTCCCAGGTGGGGTCGTCCTTGCGGGTCGCGCTGTACGCGTAGGAGCGGTAGACCGGGTAACGGCCGCTGTCCAGCAGGTAGTTCATCTGCGGCGCCAGCGCCCTGCGGGTCTCGTCGCCGCTGTCCCAGCCCTGTTCCGCGCGGAACCGGTCGAGGGCGACCTGCGACTGGGTCGCGCCGTGCACGTACGAGGTGACGGCCCGGAAGGCCGCCATCATCGTGTCCGGGTCGAGGCCGAGTCCGTCGAGCGACGCCAACTGCCGTTCGGCGACGGCCATCCGGGTCGGCGTCAGCATGAACAGCGGGGCCGGCAGCTGGGTCATCCACGGGTGCGCCAGCGTCATGACCCGGGACCGCACGGCGTACGCGCGCAGCACCTCGCGCCATCCGGTCACGTCCTCGGGGACGTCCAGTTCGCCCGAGACCCGGTCCACCATCAGCGCCAGCAGGTCGTCCTTGCCCGAGACGTGCCGGTAGGCGGCCATGGGCGCGACGCCCAGCTCCGTGGCGATGCGGCGCATCGTGACCGCCGCGAACCCCTCGGCGTCGGCCAGCTCCACGGCGACGTCCACGATCCGCTGCGGGGTCAGCGCGGCGCGCGGCGCGGCCGGGCGCTCCATCCGCTCCCACAGCGAGGGCTCGGGCCCCGCCTTCTTCTTCGCGGCCACAGGCGTGCTCCTCGGGCTCCTGGACGGTGCTGACGGTGCTTGACGGTACGGACGACGACCGGGTCCGCGTGTACATCGTATCCACAGTAGACGCCGTACACATCGATGTGTACGTTGTACGCGTCAGGGATACGCCGTACACAACGGCCCACTCACCGGGGGTTCGCCATGCCGTCGTCCACCACCGCGCTCCGCGTCGCCGTCCTCGTCGGATCCACCCGCGAGGGCCGCTTCGCGCCCGTCGTCACCCGGTGGCTGCGCGGCCACCTCGCCCAGCGCGCCGACCTGAGCACGGACGTCGTCGACCTCGCCGAGACGCCACTGCCCACCGTGCTGCCCGCCTTCGGCCAGGAGCCGCCGCCCGGCACCCGGGAGGCGCTCGCGGCCGTGAGCCCGCGCCTGGCCGCCGCCGACGCGTTCGTCTTCGTCACACCCGAGTACAACCACAGCTTCCCGGCGGCCCTGAAGAACGCCGTCGACTGGCACCACACGGAGTGGCACGGCAAGCCGGTCGCCTTCGTCTCCTACGGAGGCCTGTCCGGCGGCCTGCGCGCCGTCGAGCAACTGCGGGTCGTGATGGCCGAGCTGAACGCCATGACCGTCCGCAACACGGTCAGCTTCCACAACGCCTACGGGGCCTTCGACCCGGACGGCCGGGTCGACGACCCCGCCGTGGACGCGGCGGCGAAGGCCATGCTCGACCAGCTCACCTGGTGGGCCCACGCCCTGCGCGACGCCAAGTCCCGTCGCCCGTACGCGGCTTGAGAGCGGCGGACGTCATGACGACACCGACACACACCGAGAACACCGGCGGCACCGGCGAGACCCCCGCGGCCGGCCCGGCACCCGCACCGCCGTCCCGCCTCGTGATCGCCGGCCTGCTGCTGGGCATCGTGCTCGCCACGCTCGACGGCACCGTCGTCGGCACCGCCCTGCCCGTCATCGTCGACGACCTGGGCGGCCTCGCCCATCTGTCGTGGGTGGTGACCGCGTACCTGCTCACCACCGCCGTCAGCACACCCCTGTGGGGCAAGCTCGGCGACCTGTGGGGCCGCAAGGGCAGCTACGTGGCCTCGATCATCGTCTTCCTCGCGGGCTCCGTACTGTGCGGACTCGCCCAGGACATGGGGCAGTTGATCGCCTTCCGGGCCCTTCAGGGACTCGGTGCGGGCGGGCTGTTCGTCGGCGCGCTCTCGCTCATCGGCACCCTGCTCACCCCCGCCGAGGCGGGCCGCTCCCAGTCGGTGATCGGCGTGCTGCTGCCCGCCGCGATGATCGGCGGCCCGCTGATCGGCGGCTTCCTCACCGACCAGCTGGACTGGCGCTGGGTGTTCTACGTCAACGTGCCCGTCGGCGCCGTCGCGCTCGCCGTCATCGGCGCCGGGGTCCGGGTCCGCACCACCCGCGTGAAGGCCCGCGTCGACCTCGCCGGCGCCGGACTGCTGACCGCCGGGATCGTCGCCCTGACCCTGCTCGCGGCCTGGGCCGGGAACGCGTACGCGTGGTCGTCACCGCAGGTCCTGGCACTCGCGGTGCTCGCGGCGGCGGCGCTCGCCGGCTTCGTCCGGGTGGAGCGGCGCGCGGCCGAACCCGTCATCCCGCCCCGCCTGTTCGCCGACCGCAACTTCACGGTCGCCCAGGTGCTCAGCTTCGTCGCGGGAGGAGCGATGCTGGCCGCCGCCAGCTATCTGCCGCAGTACATGCAGCACGTGCGCGGCGCCTCGGCCACGCGGAGCGGACTGCTCCTGCTCCCCCTGATGCTCGGCATGATGGGGGCCCAGCTCACCATCGGGCGGCGGGTCGGCGCGGGCGGCCGCTACCGGGCTTATCCGATCGCGGGCGGCGCGGTGTCGACGGCGGGCGCGCTCGCCCTGCTGCTGCTCGGCACCGGCACCCCGGTCTGGGCGGCCTCCGCGCTGACCCTGATCCTCGGCACCGGCATCGGCTGCCTGATGCAGCCCGCGATGCTCATCACCCTCAACAGCGCCGAGCCCCGCGACATCGGCGCGGCCAGCGGCACCCAGACCCTGCTGCGCACGATCGGGGGCTCACTCGGGGTGGCCGTGCTGGGCTCGGTGTTCGCGGGGCGGGTCGACGAGGGCGCGCACGGCGCCGCGTTCCGGTCGAGCGTCGTCGACGGCATGCACGGCGTCGCATTCGGCACGGCGCTGCTGTGCGCGGTGGCCTTCGCGGCCTCGTGGGCCGTGCGCGAGGTGCCGCTCCGGTCCGCGGCCGGGCCCCGGCAGGGATGAACCGCCCGGCCCGGCCCCCGGGTCCGACGGGGTCAGCCCGGCAGCAGGCCGGCCGCCGCGCCGACGACCGGCAGCTCCGACAGGGAGCTGCCGGAGGTCACCGGGCCGGTCACGGCCGCCGTGCTGAGCGGCTTGAAGTCGGCGATCTGGGTGCCCACCGCGTTGTCCAGCGGGTCGACGCCCGTGTTGGCCAGCGGGTCGAGCTGGAGGTTCGTCACGGGGGCCAGGCCGTGGGTGGCCGCCGCGTCGATGCCCTGGGTCACCGCCAGCGTGCTCAGCGTGCCGGGCGCGGCGTCCGCGGCGCTCGCGGTCGCGCCCCCGGCGGCGACCGCCGCGCCGGCCGCGGCCATGGTCAGGCCCGCGCGCAGCAGCGTGCGGCGGGCGCCGGAGGTCGGCATCGGGTTCTTGGGGGCTGCGTGTCGGGCCATGGGAGTCGCGCGCGCCTTTCCTGTTTCCAGTGACGGGTCCACTGACGATGTCTCCGCGTGTGACGGCGGAACCACGTAGCGTAGTCGCACTCGGCGTGGCTCGTGCCACAACCGCGCGACGCGGGGTCGGCGCCGGGGCCCGGATGCCTCACACTGGACTCTCGTGAGTTCGCATCCCCCGATACCGACCCGGGTCGTCCTGGTCTCCGGCCCCTCCGGCTCCGGCAAGTCGTCGTTCGCGGCCCGCTCCGGGCTGCCCGTGCTCTGCCTCGACGACTTCTACAAGGAGGCCGACGACCCGACGCTCCCACTCGTGCCGGGCACGTCGGACATCGACTGGGACTCCCCCGCGTCCTGGGACGCGGAGGCGGCGCTCGCCGCGATCGCGGAACTGTGCGCGAAGGGCCGCACGCAGGTGCCGGTGTACGACATCGCGACCAGCTCGCGGGTCGGGGCGGAGGCGCTCGACATCGCCCGTACCCCGCTGTTCCTCGCGGAGGGGATCTTCGCGGCGGACATCGTGGCCCGGTGCCGGGACCTCGGGGTGCTCGCCGACGCGCTCTGCCTGCGTGGGCGGCCCTCGACGACATTCCGTCGCCGGCTGCTGCGGGACCTCAAGGAGGGCCGCAAGTCCGTGCCGTTCCTGCTCCGGCGGGGCTGGCGCCTGATGCGCGCGGAACGGGCCATCGTGGCCCGCCAGGTCGCGTTCGGGGCGCATCCGTGCGGCAAGGACGAGGCGCTGGGCCGCGTCGCCGCGGCCGCGGCCGGCCACTGCGCCAAGGCGCGCGCCGCTTAACGGGACCACTCGCCGTGGGCCCACCGGCCGCGTCTCGACCACCGGCCGGTGGGGCTTCTCGCGCAGTTCCCCGCGCCCCTGAAATGCAGACGCTTCGCGTCGCATTTCCCCGATGAGATCGCGCACGAAGTGCG
>NZ_JBHYTK010000223.1:0-665 GCF_042749255.1 Streptomyces sp. NPDC059524
CGCGGGGCGGGGTGCGGGGTGTCGCCGCGCGCGGCCGCGCGCGGGCCCGCGCGCGCCCCCGCGCCCCCGCGCCCCGCCCCGCCCCCGGTTCCGTAGCCGACGGCCGCGATCCGGTCCGGGTCGGTCCGCGGCTCGGCGCGGAGCACGTCGAGCGCCGCGTGGCCGATGCCCCGCATCCGGTCGGGGTCGGCGAGCAGCGGCATGCAGCGGGCCAGCATCTCCTCGGGGTCGCCCAGATAGCGCCCGCCGTGGAGGTCGAAGGCCAGCGCCACGTATCCCAGTTCGGCGAGCGCATCGGCCCGGCGGCGCTCGACGTCGCTGAGCCCCACCCCCTCGGGCCCGACCAGGACCCCGGGCCGGCGGCCGGCTCCGGCCGGGAGCGCGAGGTGCCCGGTCATCGTCAGGCCGTCCGCCGTGTATGCGATCGTGCGCGTCGTAACCGTCGTCATGAGCCCGGACTGTAGTGATCTCCGGTCCCGGTCCGGCCGGTGTTCTGCCGCGGGCAGATCCGGCCGGTCCTCGGTCAGTCGATGCCTTCGACGATGCGGAAGTGGGGGGGGCGCGCGGCCGCCGGGGCGGGCCGCCCCCCCGGCGGGGGCGCCCGCCCGCGCCCCCCGCCCCCCCGCCCGGGGGCGGGCCCCGGGGCCGGGTCGCGGCGACGTAAC
>NZ_JBHYTK010000223.1:675-10143 GCF_042749255.1 Streptomyces sp. NPDC059524
CGTGGTACCGGTGGTCTTGCCCCGGGTGTGTAGTGATCGCGGGGCCGGGCCGGGCCGGTTTACGGCGGGGGCCAGAGCGGGCGGGTCCTGGGTCAGTCGATGCCTTCCACGATGCGGAAGTCTCGCTCGACTCCGTCGGCGAGGACGGCCAGCGCCTCCTGGTAGGCCGCGCTCTCGCGCGCCGCGACGGCCTGCTCGAAGCTGTCGAACTCGATCAGAATGGCGCGCTCGGCGATTCCGGCGTCGTGCGTCACGACCCGGCCGCCACGGGTGAGAACCCGGCCTCCCCCGGCCCGGACGGCCGGGGCCGCGAGCTTGTCATAGGCGGCCAGCTTCTCCGGGTCCGCGATGGTGCGGTAGACGCTGACCCAGTAGCCCTTGGGCATGGAACCTCCAGTGTCGGAACGGGTGTGCATGGCCATGATCCGCCTAGGGCGTGTCCAACTGCCCCTGGACGGCGGGCCCGTAGCGGGTGACGACGTCCTCGAGGTCCGCCGCGCGCACGTGCGGGCCGCGGGCCAGGCCGTAGACGACGCCGAGGCCGAGCAGCGCGGCGACGGCCAGTTCGGCGCGCAGTCCCGCGTCGGGTCCGGTCAGGCGGGTGGCGAGGCGTTCGGTGACCTGGGCGCGGAAGTTGGCGCGCAGGATCTCGCCCTGGGCGCCGTGGAGCGGGGCGAACGCGATGCGCAGGATGGGGTCGGTGCCGTTCCCGGCCTGGCTGGTGAGCACCGAGCGGACCATGTGCCGGCCGAGGTCCTGGAGCGGCGCGTCGAGAAGGGCGTCGACGTCGGCCTCGAAGTCCATGGTGTGGGCGAGCAGCGCGTCCTTGTTGCCGAAGTACTTGAGGATCAGGGGCGGGCTGACCCCGGCCCGGTCCGCGATCGCCTTCAGGGTGATGTCGCTCTGCGCGTGCCGGGCGAGCAGGTAGCGGGTGGCGCGCACGATCTCCGCCTTGCTGGCCTCGGCGTCCCGGCGGGCCGGTGCGGGCCGTGCTCCGCCCGGCTGCGCCGTGTCCGTGCCGTCCATCCCCTCATGCTCCTTTCGCGGTCGCGGCGCGGGCCGCCACGGGGGTTCCGGCCGTCCCCGCCGCGCGGTCGTCGGGGACGGCCAGGGCGATGGCGGTGGCCACCAGGGCGACGCTACCGGCCATGGCGAAGGCCAGTTGGTAGCCGTGCAGGGTCGGGACCGGGAGGCCGCCCACGTCGGTGGTGTGGTGGACGAGGACGGCGGCGACGGCCGCGCTGGAGACGGCCTGTCCGATGGTGCGCATCAGGACGTTGACGCCGTTCGCGGAGGCGGTCGCCGCGGCGGGGACGGCGCGCAGGATGAGGGTGGGCAGGGCGGAGTAGGCGAGCGTCGTGCCGGTGGAGACGACGGCCGCGCCGACGAGGATCACCCACAGGTCGGTGCTGTCGACGATGCGGATCCCGTAGCCGAGCGCGAGGACGACGCCGCCGGCGGCGAGGGTGACGCGGGGGCCCCACCGGGTGGAGATCCGGGCGGACACGGGCGAGAAGAGGAGCATGATGACGCCGCTGGGCAGCATGCACACGCCGGTCGCGACGATGGACAGGCCGAGCCCGTAGCCGGTGGCGACGGGTGCCTGCACGAGCTGCGCGGTCACCAGCGAGTTGGCATAGAAGGCGAAGCCGGTGAACAGGGCCGCCAGGTGCGGGAGTCCGACGCGGCGGCCGGCCGCGAGCCGCAGGTCGACCAGCGGCTGAGCGGTGCGCAGCTGCCACAGGGCCCACAGCGCGAGGATCACGACGGCGCCCGCGAACAGGCTGAGGACCGTCGCGCTGCCCCAGCCCCACTGGCCGCCCTGCGAGACACCGAGCAGCAGGCAGACGAGTCCGGCGGCGAGCCCGGTCGTGCCGAGCGCGTCGAAGCGTCCGGGCGAGCGGACCGGAGACTCCCGCACCGCCCACCACGCGGCGCCGAGGCCGAGGGCGCCGAGCGCGGCGGTCGCCCAGAACATGACGTGCCAGTTCGCGTACTGGACGACGAGCGCGGCGAGCGGCAGTCCGAGTCCGGCGCCGATGCCGACGGTGGAGCTCATCAGGGCGACGGCGGAGCCGGTGCGGTGGGGCGGCAGTTCGTCGCGCAGGATGCTGATCGAGAGGGGCACCACGGCCGCGGCGGCTCCCTGGAGTGCGCGCGCGGCGATGAGGACGCGGATGTCGGAGGTCAGCGCGCAGAGCACGGAGCCCGTGGTCATGAGGGCGAGCGCGCCGAGCAGGACGCGCCGCTTGCCGTACATGTCGCCGGCCCGGCCGAGCACCGGGGTGAGCACGGCTCCGGCCAGGAGTGTCGCGGTGACCATCCAGGACACGGCGGCCGGGGAGGCGCCGGTGAGCCGGGGCAGGTCGGGCAGCAGGGGCACGACGACGGTCTGCATGACCGCCATGAGGATGCCGCCGAAGGCGAGGACGGGGACGGTGAACCGCTCGCGCGGGCGCGGCGTCGCGGGTATCGGCACGTGGTCCATGGGTCTCCTGCTCAGGGCGTCGGGCGCGGGCCGGTGCGCTCCGGTGGGCGCCCGCGTGGGGTGAATGGCCATTCACCCGGTGGTGAATCAGTATTCACCACCGGGCGCCCGGCTGTCTGCGCCTGTCTCACGCCCGTCCTGCCACCTGCGTCACACCGACCGGCCCCCGTCCCACGACCCACCGCGCCGGGCCTGTGCGGGCCCGCGCGTCCGGGCGATACTGCGGGCCATGACGCTCACCACGGACACCCCGCGCTTCGGACTCGTCGGTACCGGCCCCTGGGCACGGCGCACCTACGCACCCGTTCTTCAGGCCCATGCCGGAGTGCGGTTCGCCGGGGTCTGGGGCCGGCGCCCCGAGGCGGCCGCGGAGCTGGCCGCCGGGCACGGGACGACGGCGTACGCGGACGTGGACGCGCTGTTCGCGGACTGCGACGCGGTCGCGTTCGCGGTGCCGCCGGACGTGCAGGCGCCCCTGGCGGAGCGGGCCGCCGCGGCGGGCTGTCACCTGCTCCTGGACAAGCCGCTCGCGACGGATCCGGCGAAGGCCCGTGCCGTGGTCGAGGCCGCGGACGCGGCGGGGGTCGCCTCCGCGGTGTTCTGCACGATGCGTTACGCGCCGGACGTCGCGGCCTGGCTGGCGGAGCAGTCCGCGGCGGAGGGCTGGTTCACGGGGCGGGCCGACTGGTACGGCGCGCTGTTCTCCGCGGAGGACGCCGACGCCGTACGGGCCGCGACGCCGTGGCGGGCCGACCGGGGCGCGCTGTGGGACGTCGGTCCGCACGCCCTGTCGATGCTGCTGCCGGTGCTGGGTGACGTCGTCGGGGTGACGGCGGCGCGCGGGCCGGGCGACACCGTGCACCTGCTGCTGCGGCACGCGTCGGGGGCGTCGAGCACGGCGGCGCTGAGCTTGACGGCGCCGCGCGCGGCGGCCGGTGCGGCGGTCGAGTTCCGCGGCGCGGCGGGGGTGACGGTGATGCCGGAGTCGGGCCCGCACCAGGACGCGCCGGCCGCCGCCGTCGACGTACTGCTCCACTCGGCGCGCACGGGCGCGCCGCACGCGTGCGACGCGCGTTTCGGCCTGCGGCTGACGGAGATCCTCGCCGAGGCCGAACGGTCCTTGCCCGAGCACTGAACCGCCCCTTCCAGGGCGCTCGTCCGGCCGCCCTGCCTACGCTGTGCGCATGCCGCTCGAGATCAGCGCCACCAACCCGGAGCACCCGGTGCTCCTGCTCGCCCTCCCCTGGCACATACCGCTCGAGGAGTGGCCCGAGGAGCACCTCGTGCCGCTGCCGCGTGGCATCTCCCGGCACGTGGTGCGCTACGCGCGCGCCGGTGACGAGGTCGTGGCCGTGAAGGAGCTCGCGGAGCGGCCGGCGCTGCGCGAGTACGAGATGCTGCGCACCCTCGACCGGACGGGGATACCGGCGGTGGATCCGCTGGCCGTGGTCACGGGCCGCACGACGGCGGACGGCACCCCGCTCGAACCGGTCCTGATCACCCGGCACCTCGGCGGTTCCCAGCCGTACCGCTCGATGTTTGAGACGACCCTGCGTCCGTCCACGGTGCACCGGCTGATGGACGCGCTGGCGGTGCTGCTCGTGCGGCTGCACCTCGCGGGCTTCGCGTGGGGCGACTGCTCGCTGTCCAACACGCTGTTCCGCCGGGACGCCGGCGCGTACGCCGCGTATCTGGTGGACGCCGAGACCGGGGAGATCCATCCGCGGCTCAGCGACGGGCAGCGGGAGTACGACATCGATCTGGCCCGGGTGAACATCAGCGGCGAGATGCTCGACCTGGAGGCCTCGGGCGCGCTGCATCCGTCCATCGACCCGATCGAGTTCGGTACGGAGATCGGGCAGCGGTACGCGAACCTGTGGAGCGAGCTGACCCGCACGTCCGTGTATCCGCCGGGCAAGCACCACTACATGGAGCGGCGGATCCGGCGGCTGAACGAGCTGGGCTTCGACGTGGCCGAGATGCAGATCTCGCGCTCGCCTCAGGGCGACACGGTGACGTTCGTGCCGAAGGTCGTCGACGCCGGGCACCACCAGCGCCAGCTCCTGCGGCTCACCGGCCTGGACGCGGAGGAGAACCAGGCGCGGCGGCTGCTGAACGATCTGGAGAGCTGGATGGCGACGCAGGACGACGCGCGGGACGCCCGGCCGGAGGTGCTCGCGCACCGCTGGGTCCGCGACGTGTTCCGGCCGACGGTCCGCGCGGTCCGCGACCGCCTCCCCTCCCCCGTGGACCCGGCGGAGCTGTACCACGAGCTGCTGGAGCACCGCTGGTACCTGTCCGAGCGCGACGGGCACGACATCGGGCTGGAGGCGGCGGCCGAGGACTACGTGGCGCACGTGGCCCGGAGGCCTGTCTGAGCGGCGGCTCAACCCGCCGGGCTAGTGGCCGCCTTCGGGCTTCACGCAGCCCGTGCCCTCCATGTACACGCCGTGGGTCTCGACCCGGAGGAGGTCGCCGACGGAGCCCTCCACGCACACGGGCGTGAGGTCGACGACGTAGGTGACCAGGGAGCCGGATCCGGCCACCGTGATCCCGGAGGGCCGGTAACCGAGCTTCTCCAGAGCCGATCTGACCTTGCCGGCGCCGAGGTCCCGGCGTCCGGCGAACCGGGCGAGCGCGCCCCGGACCCGTTCCTCTTCGCGGGCCGCCGTGCACAAGGAGGCGCCCTTCAGCACGATGGGCTGCTGGAATGCGTGGTTCTCGGCGTACTTGGAGTTGGCGTCCCCGCCCGCCTCGGACCGGCCGGTCGCCGGAGCCCCGGTCGTCGCGGTCGCCTCGGGACAGTCGGCGGCGGGGGTGGCCGAGGCTGCGGGGGTGGCCGAGGCCGAACGGGTCGGCGGGGCCACGGCGCCGGCCGTGTCGTCGCCCGCCTTCTCCTGGCCGCAGCCGGCGAGCAGCAGGGCGGCGGCCCCGATCGCCGCGCCCGCGGTGGCTCCGCGTCTTCGGATCGCCTTGGGGCGCCTGGCCGTTCCCGTGGTCTTCATGGGCCGAGTATGCCCCGCGGGTGCGGGGCGGACCGGGCGCGACCGGTGCCGTGGCCGCTACGTAATGGCGAGTGACGGCACCGACCGCAGCCAGATACCCCGCCGGGGCGTCGGGGGCGAGTGCGGGACGTGCGTTGTGCAACGCATTTTCCGGCCACATCGAACGAATTGGTGGCCCGGTCCCACTCTCTTCCTCGAACAGCCCCAGGAGGCTCGCGGGTTACCCGTCGCCAGGAAATTTCGGCCATTTTCGAGCGGCCCGGCACAGGTGCCACATCACTGTGTCTACGTACGCACAGACGATGAAACCGGCAGGTGGGCAACCCCGCACGACTCATCATGACGGACCGACTGATCGTTTTCTTCGGGCAATGTTTATTACCAAAGCCGTTGGGAGTATTTAGACTGCCGGTGCTCAACTCGGCGTGTACGAATGGGGATTACCCACCATGAACAAGAAGGCGCTCCGCGCCCTGCTCCGTGAACGGCGCGCCCTGATAGCCCCCGAGTCCCACGGCTTCACGCGTCCGACGGGACAGGGCAGACGGGCGCCGGGCCTTTCGCAGCATCAGGTGGACCAACTGCTGCACCGGACGCTGGGCACGTATCACCGGCTGGAGTCGGGGAGTTACCCGAACCCGTCGACCGAGCTGCTGCGCGACGTCGCGCGCCTCTTCGGCCTCAACGAGCAGGAGTGGGTGCTGCTCTGCCGCTACGCCCTGCTCCAAGACCCGCCGGGCGCGCTGAACCTCTCCTCCGGCAAGGAGGTCCCCGGGGTGTGGCAGGAGGCTGTCGACGGCATCGGACACATGGCGTACGTGACCGACGCGTCCTGGGACCTGCTGGCCTGCAACGACGCTTTCAGAGACCTGTTCCCAGGTGGACGCGTGCCGCAGAACACCATGCGCTGGATGCTCCTGGACACGGACGCGCGCTCCTCGCTGATCGACTGGAGCACGGCCTGGGCGCCACTGGTGATGCCGCAGTTGCGGGCCGCCATCGCCTCGCGCCCCGGGGACGACACCCTCCTCCAGATCGAGAAGGAGGTCCTCGCGGAGCCGGAGGCCGCCCGGATCTACGAGGCGGGCGGTGCGACCATCCATCCGGACGGCGACGAACGCCCCCTGCTGCACGCGCAGCGCGGCCCCGGCTGGGTCACGACCTGCGCCGCGCAGCCGCTCACCGCCCCCGGGGCCCGGCTGATCATCCTCGTGTTCCACCCCGGCAGCAGGCGGTCCCACCTCAGGGCCCCTTACCTACGAGTAGTTTGAGCCCGGGCGGCCGAAGACGCGTTCGAAACGTGAAGTACTTTGTGCGACACCCCCCACGTCCGATCACACCCGAGTGGGAGTCGCCAAGTGCCCGCCTACGTCACAAGACCTCGGACCGTTCTCGGTGCCCACAAGATCAGCACCGAGGAGATCACCCAGGACATCCGCGCCCATCACGCCGACCACCCACGGCTGGGCGCGATCCTCCGCATCATCGACAATTGCGGCGTCAACACCCGCTACTTCGCCCGCCCCTTGGACTCCCCCACCGTGGCCGGCACCGCGGACGTGGGCGAACGGGCCCCCACCACGTTCCACGACGCCCTGGGACTCGCCGAACAAGCAGCCAGATCAGCCTTGGACCACACGGGCCTCGACGCCCATGACATCGATGCCATCATCACGACGCACTCCACGGGATGGTCGGTCCCCAACCTGGACATCCACCTGATGGACCGGCTGCGCCTGCGCCCTGACGTCCGTCGCACCGCGCTGACCACCCTGGCGTGCGCCGGCGGCACACAGGCCCTGATCCGCGCGACGGAACACGTGAGGGCGCACCCGGGCGCGAAGGTGCTCGTCGTGGCGGCAGAGGCGATCTCCGGCGTCTACCACCACAGCGACGCGAGCGTGCAGTCGATGATCTACAAGGCGCTCTTCGGCGACGCGGCGGCCGCGACCGTCGTCACGGCGGAACCGCTGGGCCCCGGCCTGGCGGTCGAGGACACCCTGGAGTACGTGCTCCCGGGGAGCCTGGACCGCTACAGCGGCCGGATCGCGCCGGACGGACTGCACTTCGATTCCACGAAGGAGGCCCTGTCGGCGGCCGACGACGTGCTCCCGACCCTGGTGAAGTGGCTGGGCGGCCGCCCCGCCGACTTCCCCCTGATCCATCCCGGCAGTCCGCGCATCATCAACGACACCGCGGCCGCGCTCGGCCTGGCCGGAACCGCGGCGAGACACTCCTTCGACACGCTCGCGGAGGAGGGGAACCTCGGCGGACCCAGCGTCCTGCGCGTCCTGGAACGCACGCATTCCACACCGCCGGCCGCCGGCTCGCACGGCGCGATGGTCGCGTACGGCCCCGGATTCACCACAGCGGCGCTCTACGGCCACTGGCACGCCTGATCCGCCCCCGCCTCACATCCACCCCGCAAAATATGTCCCGCCGGGACTCATGTCCCCTCGGGACATGAAGGTGTACTCTGGGGGCATGAAGGCGAACGAGGGTGTGGGGACCCAAGGGGTCGACCGGCGGCAGCTGAAGGCGCTCAGGACGCGTGAGGCGCTGGCCGAGGCGGCCGTCGAGCTCGTGCTCGAGAGGGGACTCGCGGCCGTCACCGTCGAGGCGATCGCCGAGCGCGCGGACGTCACCCGCCGCACCTTCAGCCGGCACTTCACCGGCAAGGAGGACGCGGCGCTCGACTTCACGCGGGCCGACGGCGCGGGGATCAACGCCGCGCTGCGCGAGCGCCCCGCCGACGAGCCCCCGCTCCTCGCGTACCGCCGGGCCGTCGCGGACTGGCTGACCGACCGGGACACCCCCGGCTGGCACCACCGCCCGCGGCTGCGCGAGCTGTACGCGGTCGTGGACGAGGAGCCCGCCCTGTTCGCCGCGTACGAGCGCATCCGGGTCGACGCCCAGGAGGAGTCCGTACGCATCATCGCCGACCGGCTCGGCACCGACCCGGCCCGGGACCCGCTTCCCGGGATCGTCGTCGGCGCCGCCGCCGGTGTGCTGACCGCCGCGCTGCGCACCTGGGCGCGCGGCGCCGGCTCGGACGCCGAAGACCTCGCCGATCTGGTGGCGCGGGCCTACGACGCCCTCTTCGAGGAGGCCGCCCGCGCGGCGGCCGCCGACCACGCGACCAGAGAGTGAACCGCACCATGAGCACCACCCCTTCCGCCATCACCCCCGACTACGCCTCCGAGTTCGCCGGGAAGACCGCCCTCGTCACCGGCGCCGCCTCCGGCATCGGCCTGGCCACCGCCCGCCGGCTCGGCCTCGGCGGCGCGCGGGTCGTCGTCGCGGACTTCAACGAGCAGGGCGCCCGGGACGCCGTGAAGGCGCTGCGCGAGGAGGGCGTCGAGGCGGCCGCCGTGGCACTCGACGTGACCGACCCGGAGTCGGTGCGCGCGGCCGTGCAGTTCGCGGTCGACACGTTCGGCGGGCTCGACCTGGCCGTCAACAACGCGGGCATCGGCGGCGCGAGCGCCCCGACCGGCGAGTACGACATCGATGTCTACCACCGGGTCGTCCGGACCAACCTGGACGGCGTGTTCTTCAGCATGCGGCACGAGATCCCGGCCATGCAGGCCTCCGGCCAGGGCGGCGCGATCGTCAACGTCGCGTCGATCCTCGGCTCGGTCGGCTTCGCCGGCTCCCCGGCCTACGTGGCGGCCAAGCACGGCGTCGTGGGTCTGACCAAGACGGCCGCCGCCGAGTACGCGGCGAAGGGCATCCGGGTCAACGCGGTGGGCCCGGGCTTCATCGACACCCCGCTGCTCAAGGAGATGGACAAGGCCGCCTACGACGGTCTGGTCGCCCTGCACCCGGCGGGCCGGCTCGGCCGCTCGGAGGAGGTCGCGGAGCTGATCGTGTTCCTGCTCTCGGACCGCGCCTCGTTCGTGGCGGGCAGCTACCACCTGGTGGTGGGCGGCTACTCGGCCGTGTGACACGCCCGGGCGCCGCTCTCCTCTGGGC
>NZ_JBHYTK010000224.1:0-10089 GCF_042749255.1 Streptomyces sp. NPDC059524
GCGGCCCCCCGGGCCCCCCCGGCGGCCCGCCCCGGGCGGGCACGGGGGGGGTGGGGCAGCCCGCCCGCCCCACCCGCGGGGGCTCCCCCGGTGGTGCTTCCCCACTCCGCGGCAGCCGGAGCGGGAGCCGGTGTCCGCCGCGGGCCAGAGTCTGCCGCGCGCCGGGCGCGATCACATCCCGGACCCCCGGCTTTCGGCAACCGTCCGTGTTGAATCAGTGGCCGGAAGTGACGTGCTCCGGACACCGGAGGCCGTACGCATGGCGGACACCGAAGTTCGGAATGCGACCACTGGCGCGATCTTGTCGACGCAAGTACGGCCGGATGACGGTGACCCGGCAGCCACAGCGAGATCGCTATGCCTGGTTCTCCGCGCTCGGCAGGCGCTCGCCGCAGCGGGAGCAGTACCGCGCCGCCGTGTCGTCGGCCGCGCGGCCGCACTCCGCGCAGACCCGGGGCAGCAGGCACGGCGCCTCGCCACCCTCCGCGGTCACGGCGCCCGGGGCGCGGCGGATCGTCATGCCGGGGCGGCGGCGGTGGGCGGTGAGGTAGACGAGGCCGTCGGGGCCCGCGCTCACGGCTCGCTGTTCGCCGCGCGGGACGAAGGCGAGGACGCCGGGGGCCAACTCCTCGCCGGCGCCCGCCCGGTGGAGCGTTCCGCCTCCGGCGACGACGACGAGGAGTACGTCCAGGTCCGCCTCGACGTGGGCGGTGCCCTGCGTGTCCGGGCGCAGCCGGATCATGTTGGCGTCCAGTTGGCGGGCCGCGCCCTCCAGGCGCCACAGGGCGCCGGTGGCCTCCGGGGCGGCGGTGGCCAGTACGTCGGTGAGGGTGACGTGGGCGGCGGGCATTGTTCTCATTCCTCCCGGAGGGTTGACCGGTCGGCAGCCTACGCGGGGGCGGGCGCGGTTCGGCGCCGTAGCTTCGCCCCTTCGTCGCCGGGTGCCGCCCGGTGGGGGCTTCTCGCGCAGTTCCCCGCGCCCCTGAAATGCACGCCCTTCGGGCGGCATTTCCCCGATGACTGTCAACCGATGGTTGACAGTCGCGCACTGTCAACCTAAGGTTGCCTCCATGACGAATCCGGTCGGCATGAATCAGCCCGTACGCCTCGACGACCTGATCGAGGCCATCAAGAACGTCCACACCGACGCTCTCGAACAACTCCAGGACGCGGTGCTCGCCGCGGACCACCTCGGTGACATCGCGGACCACCTGATCGGCCACTTCGTCGACCAGGCCCGCCGCTCCGGCGCCTCCTGGACGGAGATCGGCAAGAGCATGGGGGTCACCCGCCAGGCCGCGCAGAAGCGCTTCGTGGCCAAGGGCCCCGAGGGCGACCTCGACCCGCAGCAGGGCTTCAACCGCTACACCCCGCGGGCGCGCAACGTCGTCGTCGCCTCGCAGAACGAGGCGAAGGCCGGCGGCCACGGCTCCATCGGCACGGCCCACCTGCTGCTCGGGCTGCTGCACGAGCCGGACGGGCTCGGCGCCAAGGCGATCCGCGCGCAGGGCGTCCTGCTCGACACCGTGCGGCAGGCGGCGACGGCGTCGCTGCCCGAGGGCGACGGCGACGTCCCCGCGCTCATCCCCTTCGACGCGGAAGCCAAGAAGGCGCTGGAGCTGACGTTCCGTGAGGCGCTGCGCCTCGGGCACAACTACGTCGGAACGGAGCACATCCTGCTCGCTCTGCTGGAGCAGGCGAACGGCACGGGCGTGCTCGCCGAACTCGGCATCACCAAGGAGGCGTCCGAGGCCGACATCGCCCAGGCCCTGGAGCAGTACAAGCAGGACGCTCAGGACGCTCAGGAAGGGGCGCAGGGCTGACGGTCCGTCCGGTCCGGCGGCGGCGCGCCACCGGACCGCACACGTCGCCGGGCGTCCGGCTCCCGCCTTCGCCGCGGATGGGAGACTGCTCCCATGACTGACCGCTCTGGAACCCCCGCCCGGCCGGACGACCTCGTGGACCTCGACGAGCTGATCGACGCCTATTACACGAGGGAGCCCGACGTCACGCGCCCCGAGCAGCGTGTCGTCTTCGGCACGAGTGGCCATCGCGGCTCCAGCCTCGACGGCGCCTTCAACGAGAAGCACATCGCCGCGATCACCCAGGCCATCGTCGAGCACCGCACGGCCGAGGGCATCACGGGCCCCCTGTTCATCGGCCCGGACACGCACGCCCTGTCCCGGCCCGCGCTCAAGACCGCCCTCGGCGTGCTGAGCGCGCACGGGGTACGAATCCTGGCGGACGCCCACGACGGCTTCGTTCCGACGCCCGCGCTGAGCCACGCGATCCTGCGCTGGAACGCGACGGGGCCGGCCGACCGCGCCGACGGCATCGTGATCACGCCGAGCCACAACCCGCCGCGCGACGGCGGCTTCAAGTACAACCCCCCGAACGGCGGTCCGGCCGACTCGACGACCACCTCGTGGATCGCGAACCGCGCCAACGAGCTGCTGGAGGACCCCGCGTGGTCCCCGCGCTCGGACGCCGAGCCCGCCTGGGAGCCGTACGACTTCCGTGAGCACTACGTCGCGGACCTGAAGAACATCGTGGACGTGGAGGCGATCCGGGCGGCCGGGGTACGCGTGGGCGCCGATCCGCTGGGCGGGGCGAGCGTCGACTACTGGGCGCGGATCGCCGAGATGTACGGGCTCGACCTCACGGTGGTGAACCCGGAGGTCGATCCGACGTGGCGGTTCATGACGCTGGACTGGGACGGCAAGATCCGGATGGACCCGTCCTCCGCGCCCGCGATGGCCTCGGTCCTCGCGCGGCGGGACGACTACGACCTGCTGACCGGCAACGACGCGGACGCCGACCGGCACGGCATCGTCACCCCGGACGCGGGCCTGATGAACCCGAACCACTATCTGGCCGTCGCCATCCACTACCTGTTCACGCACCGGCCCGACTGGTCGGCGTCGGCGGCCGTCGGCAAGACGCTGGTCTCCAGCGCCGTCATCGACCGGATCGCCGCCTCGCTGGGGCGTGAACTGGTGGAGGTGCCGGTCGGGTTCAAGTGGTTCGTGCCCGGACTGGTCGACGGGTCGGTCGCGTTCGGCGGCGAGGAGAGCGCGGGCGCGAGCTTCGTGCGTACGGACGGCACCGTCTGGACCACCGACAAGGACGGCATCCTGCTGGCCCTGCTCGCCGCCGAGATCACCGCCGTCACCGGCAGGACTCCGTCGGTGTACTACGCGGAACTCGCCGCCGAGCACGGGGCGTCCGGCGCCGCGTACGCCCGGATCGACGCCAAGGCGACCAAGGAGCAGAAGGCCCGCCTGGCGAAGCTCACGGGGGACGCGATCACCGCGGACACCCTCGCGGGCGAGCCGATCACGGCCCGGCTGTCCGAGGCGCCGGGCAACGGCGCGGCGATCGGCGGCGTGAAGGTGACCACGCAGAACGCGTGGTTCGCGGCCCGGCCCAGCGGCACGGAGGACGTGTACAAGATCTACGCCGAGTCCTTCCGCGGGGCCGAGCACCTCGCCCAGGTGCAGGCCGAGGCGCAGGCCATCGTGGACGCGGCGCTGGCGTAGGTCAGGCGCGGGCGGTCTCCGGCAGGCCGGGGACGTCCGCGACGCTGTCCAGGACGTGGGAGTGCGGGTGGGCCTCGAGCTGCTCACGGGTCAGCTGACCGGTGAGCACGCCCACCACGACCCCGGCGCCCGCGTTCGTCCCCGCCTCCAGGTCGACCGCGGTGTCCCCGGCGACGAGCACCCGGCGCACGTCGACGACGCCGGTCTTCTCCATGGCGCGGTGGATCATGTACGGGGCCGGACGGCCGCGGACCACCTCGTCGGAGGTCACGACGGCGTCGAGGTTGCCGCCCTCGCCGGTGGCCCAGCCGAGCGACTCCAGCAGCGGCAGGGCCACGTCGTCGCTGAAGCCCGTGGTGAGCGCGACCTTGACGCCGCGGGCGCGCAGTTCGGCGAGCGCCTTGTCGGCCTGGGCGATCGGCTCCGGCGGCGTCTTCGCGTAGGCCTCGCGCAGGTAGGCGCGGAACACCTCGTACTGGCGCTCCACGAGCGCGGCGTCGGGCGTGCCGCCGCCGATGCGGACGAGCGCGGCGATGGCCTCGCGCTTGTCGGTGCCCATCCAGGTCTGCAGGTCGCTCGCGGCGACGGACGCTCCGGTCGACTCGACGGCGTGGCGCAGCGCCTCGTACACGGCGCCGTGCTCCTCGACGGTGGTGCCGGCCATGTCGAAGACGGCGAGCTCGATCGCGGGGGCGGGGGTCTGGGCGGTCACTCGTTTTCCTCACTCGTGGTTCGGTGCGGTGCGGTGTCGGAGGGGTCGCGTCCGGCGACGGTGCGGCCCCCGACGGTGTTCTCGATGGTGAAGGTGGCCATGGCGGGCAGGTAGCGGTCGTCGGCGTACTCGACCGGTGTGCCGTCGCGGGTGTGGGCGAGCCGGCGGACGCGCAGCAGTGGCTGTCCGGCCTCGACGCCGAGGAGTTCGGCGTCCTCGGGTCCGGCCGCGATGGCGTCGATGGTGTGCCGGGCGTGGTGCAGGTCGACACCGCGCGAGGTCAGGGCCTCGTAGACGGATCCGGCGTCCGGGTCGACGGCGAACAGGTGCAGTCCGGCGTCGAGGACGAACGTGGAGCGCTCGATCATGGCGGGCACGCCGTCGAGGTGCCGGACCCGGACCAGGTCGACGACGGGCGCGCCCTCGTCGAGACCGAGCCGGCCCGCGACGTCGGGCAGGGCGCGGCGGCGGGCCACCTCGACGGTGTACTGCCCGGGGGTGCGCCCGATGGAGTGCGCCCACTGCGTGAACGACATGAGGGACGCGAACGGCTGCGAGGGCGCGATCCTGCGGGCCACCGGCGGGCGGCCGCGGCCGCCCACGAGATGGCCCTCGCCGCGCAGCTGCGCCAGCGCCTGGCGGACCGGTCCGCGCGAGGTGCCGAACTCCTCGCAGAGCTGCGCCTCGGTGGGCACGGGCTGTCCCTCGGGCCACTCCCCCGACGCGATCCGCCGCCGGAACTCGGCCCCGAGCCGCTGGTGCAGCGGCCCGTCATCACTTGTCTTCACAACTCGGAGTCTCGCAGCCCGGCGGCCGGCGAATCAAGGTGGGGCCTGGCGGCCGTCCGGTAAACAGTCGGGAAACTTGTATAGACAACACTTGCCCGGGGTGCCGATCGGTCCGCAGGGTGGTCGGCATGAGCATCGCAACCGCACCCACTCCCGCCCGCTCCTCCCTGCCGGGCACCCGCGCCGATCTCGTGATCGTCGGCGCGGGCATCGTCGGTCTCGCCCACGCCGTCGAGGCGGTCCGGCGCGGACTGAGCGTCACGATCATCGAGCGGGACCTGCGGCCGGTCGGCGCGTCTGTCCGCAACTTCGGGCACTGCTGCGTCACGGCCCAGCGCGGCGAGCTGCTCGACCTGGCACGGCGCTCGCGGACCGGATGGCTGGACGCCGCCGCGAAGGCGGGACTCTGGGCCCCGGAGGCGGGCGCGCTCGTCGTGGCCAGGTCGGCCACCGAGCTGGCCGTGCTGGAGGAACTGCGCGACGAGCGGGGCACGGACGCGGTCCGCATGCGCACCCGCGACGAGGTGGCGGACACGCTCGGCCGCGCCGCGGACGGGCGCGACGACCTGGCCGGCGGCGCCGGTCAACCCCCCGACCCTCGGGTCCACCCCCCGGTGGGGGCGCCCAATCACGCCGCGTGGCTCGCCGCGCAGCCCGGGGTGCACCTGGCCTGGGGCACGAACGTCGTCGGCGTCGAGAGCGGCACCGTCCACACCAGCCGGGGCCCGGTGCACGGCGACCAGATCCTGCTCTGCGTCGGCCACGACCTGGACCGGCTGCGCCCGGCCGAGGCGGAGGCCCACGGCATCCAGCGCTGCCGCCTGTCGATGGCCCGCATCGCCGCGCCGGCCGGCTTCCGCAGCGACGCGGCGGTGCTCACCGCGACCTCGATGCTGCGCTACGACGGCTTCACCGCGATGCCGTCCGCGGCCGCACTGCGGGAGGAAGTGAGCGGGCACAGCGCGGAGTTGCTGGACATCGGCGCCAACGTGATGTTCACGCGGCTGCCCGACGGCACGGTCCTGGTCGGCGACTCGCACGCGTACGACACGACGGAGATCCCCTTCCAGGAGGAGGCCACGAGCCGTCTGCTGCTGCGCGAGGCGGCCCGGGTCCTCGGCGTCGGTCCCGGCGAGGTGCGGGTGACCGAGCGCTGGCAGGGCGTCTACGCGAGCAGCCCGCGCGGTCCGCTGCTGGTCCGCGATCTCGCCCCGGGCGTACGGGCGCTGACGGTGACGTCCGGGATCGGCATGACTCTGTCGTTCGGCCTCGCGGCGGCGACGTTCGACGGGGCACTGCGAACAACTGTGTGACCGGCGTGACGGGCGGGTTAGGATCGACACAGCATCGCGTGCCGGTCACCGTCCGGGTGAGGCATGGAGGTGCCGGAGTTGCCTTCTGGAGGCAATCCATCGTGGCAGTTCAGCTCAATCACACCATCGTCCACTCCCGGGACAACCGGGAGTCCGCCGAGTTCCTGGCGGGCATTCTCGGGCTCACCGCCGGGGACACATGGGGGCCCTTCGTCCCGCTCGAACTGAGCAACGGCGTGACCCTCGACTTCGCGACGATCCCGGCCGACTCGATCGTCGCCCAGCACTACGCCTTCCTCGTCACCGAAGAGGAGTTCGACGCGATCTTCGGGCGGATCCGGGAGGCCGGGCTCACGTACTACGCCGATCCGCGTCTGAAGCGGCCCGGCGAGATCAACCACAACGACGGGGGCCGCGGGCTCTACTTCCTGGACCCGGCCGGCCACGGCATGGAAGTCATCACACGCCCCTACGGCGGGTTCTGAGCGAAGGCCGGGCCGCACCCCTCGGGTGCGGCCCGTGCGGTGCGCGGGTCAGTCCTGGAGCACGCCGAACACGTTCCCGTCCGCGTCCTTGAGCTTCGCCACCCGCCGGGTGCCGCCCACCTCGGTGACGTCCTGGACGACCTCCGCGCCCCGGGCGACCAGGGACTCCACCGCCTTGGTGATGTCGTCCACGGTCCAGAAGCCGACCGGTGCGGTCATGCCGCTCTTGTGCCCGTTGGGGTCGAGTCCGAAATGCTGTCCGGCGACCTCGAAGCCCACGTAGTACGGCTCGTCGACGGCGGGCTGCACACCGAGGAGTTCCGTGTAGAGGGCCTTGGCCGCGTCGAGATCCCGTACGGGCGTGATGACGGTCTTCTGACCGGTGGTCATGGAACGCTCCTTCGTGCCGTGCTGTCAGCTGAAGTCCGTCATGTGGAGCACGAGGAACACCGTGCCCACGACCAGTGAGGCCGCACCCAGCAACCCCAGCGCCAGTGCCGTACGGCGTGCCGGGCGGCAGGCCAGTTCGGCGTCCTCCTGGCGGACCGAGGCCGAACAGGGCAGCACCGCGAGACCGTAGGTCACCAGTCCGGCCGTGCCGACCGTGAGGCCGAGTCCGAGCCATGTCACACCTGCGGACATAAGGGACATGTCTAAGATTCTGGGCCCGCCTCGGCGATCTCGCACTTCCGCCACATGCGTTACCCGGGCACCACCGGTACAACGGGAGGGACAGCACCGTCCCACGGCCGGAGGAGGTCCATGCCGCTCACCCGGGAACAGCGCGAGGAGTTCCTCGCCGGGACGCACCCCGCGTGCCTCGCGGTCGACGCCCGCGACGGACGCGGACCGCTCAACGTCCCGATCTGGTACGCCTACCGGCCGGGCGGCGGCCCGTTCACCGCCGTCACCGGCAGCGACAGCCGCAAGGCACGCCTGCTGGCCGCCGCGGGCCGCGCGACCCTGCTCGTGCAGCGCGTCGAGCCAACGTTCCGTTATGTGTCGGCCGAGGGCCCGGTGCGGCTGCGCACGGCGAGCGCCGAGGACATCGCGGCGGTCGTGGGCCGCTATCTGGCCCCGGACGTGGTGGCGACGTACACCGACAACGCGCTGCGCCGCTTCGGGCCCGAGGGCGTAGCTCTGGTGGAACTGCTGCCGGAGCACTGGCTGAGCGCGGACATCGGGGCGAGCTCCACCCATCCGCCCTCCTGATCCAGACGAAAGGCCCTGGGCCCCGGGCCGACCCTTCACGCCCCGGTTCCCGGTCTCGATAGGCTCGCTCTCCACGTCCTTCCTGGTCACGGAGCCGCCATGTCCCGCCCCCACGTGCTGCTGTCCGCCGCCGTCTCGCTCGACGGCTGTCTCGACGACACCGGCCCGGAGCGGCTGCTGCTGTCCGGACCCGAGGACTTCGACCGGGTCGACGCCCTGCGCGCGGCGAGCGACGCGGTGCTCGTCGGGGCGGGCACCCTGCGCGCCGACCGGCCCCGACTGCTCGTCAACTCGGAGCTGCGGCGCGCCCGGCGGGTCGATGAGGGTCGCCCCGCGTTCCCGCTCAAGGTGACGGTGAGCGCGTCGGGCGCGTTCGACCCGGGGGACCCCTTCTGGACGACGGGCGGCGACCGGCTCGCCTACACGACGGACGAGGGCGCCGGGCGGGCACGGGACCGGCTCGGGGCCGCCGCCGAGGTCGTGGCGCTCGGCCCGGCCGTCGACTGGGCGGCGCTCCTCGACGACCTGGGCGGGCGGGGGGTGCGGCGGCTCATGGTCGAGGGCGGGGCGCGGGTGCACACACAACTGCTGCGGCTCGGCCTCGCGGACGAGCTGCGGCTGGCCGTGGCGCCGACCGTCGTGGGCGAGCCGGACGCGCCGCGCCTGTTCGGACCCGGCGCCTACCCGGGCGGGCCGCGCAGCCGGATGCGGGTGCTCGACACCGAGCAGGTCGGGGACGTGATCGTGACCCGGTACGCGCCGACGGTCCCCGGGACGACGGCGCTGGCGACCCCGGCGGACCGGCACTGGCTGTGGATCGCCTGCGACCTGGCGACGCTGTGTCCGCCGTCCCGGACGGCCTTCAGCGTGGGCGCGGTGGTCGTGGCGGCGGACGGCACCGAGCTGGCCCGCGGCTACTCGCGCGAGGGCGGCGATCCGACCGTGCACGCGGAGGAGGCGGCGCTCGCCAAGCTGGGCTCCGACGAGCCGCGCCTGGCCGGGGCCACCGTGTACAGCAGCCTGGAACCCTGCGCCCGGCGGGCCTCACGGCCCAAGCCCTGCGCCCGGCTGATCGTGGAGGCCGGTGCGGGCCGGGTGGTGACGGCGTGGCGCGAGCCGGACACGTTCGTGCCGGGCGCGGACGGCATCGGGGTGCTCGCCGCCGCCGGCATCGCGGTCGCGGAGGTGCCCGAGCTCGCCGAGGCCGCCATGATCCCCAACAATCACCTGGTCAACCCGGGTACACATAAGTAACAAATAAGTGCAGAATGGATATGCGCGGCTCTGCCGTCCCGACGGTCGGCCCCACCGCGCGACGCGGTCGGACTCGGTGAAAGAGGAGTCGATTTCCATGGCCGACGTTTCCCATCACAGGGGCGATCTCTCGAGTCACCCCGACGTACACGAAATGCGGGACCGGTACGCACGCATGCTCGGTGGCCGCCAAAGCGCGCTCGTGGACGGGCCGGTGTTCCTGCTCGGCCTCTACTGCGCCATCTCCCCCTGGGTCGTGCACTTCACCGCCAACCAGCCCGTCCTCGCCTCGCACAACCTCGTCATGGGGATCGCGATCGCGCTGCTGGGCCTCGGCTTCACGGTCGCACCTGCCCGGATGTCCGGCCTCAGCGCGGCCATCTGCGCGATGGGCGTCTGGATGATCATCTCTCCCTGGGTCGTGGGTGACAGCCCCGACCGCGGCGTGATCATCAACAACGTCATCATCGGCGGCCTCGCGGTGCTGCTGGGCCTGGCGTGTGTCGGCGTCGCGATGAAGAGCGGTCGCGACACCACGGCGTAGGCCCGCGGGCGGGCGAACCAGGACACGTACCCGGTCGACACCCACGCATCCATCCCCGCACTGATCCGTCCCCCACGGATCACACCCACAGATCACAGTCGGTGACCACAACCGGTGATCGCAGCGAATGATCACAGCCGGTGGTCCCCGCTGGTGATCACCCGCACGGATCTCTCTCACGGATCCCTTCCACGGACGGAGAACCCGCGGCGGGGGGGCCCGCCGGACGCACACAACCCCCC
>NZ_JBHYTK010000225.1:0-10022 GCF_042749255.1 Streptomyces sp. NPDC059524
CCCCCGACCCTGTGCCGGTCGGGGGCGCGCCCTCGTTCTCCTGCGTACTTCGCCGCGGCTAGGCGGCCGGAGCGGGCTCCGGGGCGGCCTCGGCCACGGGTTCGCGGGCGAGCGTCCGCTCGAACACCGCGTAGGCGACGACCGCGACGACGAGTCCGGTGACCGCGTCGGACAGCTGCGGCGCCCACCAGTGGGCGACACCGCCGGCCGCCGCGCCGACCGCCCAGGCCACGAAGGCCGTCGGACGGACCGTCACGGTGGGACGCCGGTCCATCGCGCCGCGGCCGCCGCGGGCGAAGAACATGTCGGCGATGAGCACACCGCCGAGCGGCGGCACGAACACGCTCAGGATGACCAGCCAGCTCAGGAAGTGGTTCCAGACGCCCGCGAGCGCGGCGGCCGTGCCGATGAGACCGAGGACGATCGTCATCAGGCGCATCGTCGTGCCGGTCAGGTGCGACCAGCCAAGGGCGCCGTTGTACAGGCAGTGGCTGCACACGGAGCCGAGGTTGACGAAGACGAAGACGGCCGCGATCACGTTCAGGATCCCGGAGTGCTCACCGGTCAGAATCGGCAGGAAGTCACCGCCCGCGGTGCCGGCCGAGGCAATGGCGCCCGCCGCGACGACCAGGCCGCCGGTGACCTGGGCGACGAGGCTCGCGATCGGGAACGCGCTGATGGTCGCGAGGACGGCCTGCCGGCCGTTCTTCGACCAGCGGGTGAAGTCCGCGGTCATCGTTCCCGAGTCGGCGAACGTCGCCATGATCGTGGAGACGGCCGCACCGAAGGTGAGCGCGGACGCGCCGCCGACGCCCTGGTACGAGAACACCGAACCCAGGTCGTGGTCCCGGGCCACGATCACCAGGGCGATGACACCGGCGATGACGAACAGCGGCGCGGCGACCGCGCCGAGCCAGGACAGCGCCTTGATGCCCAGGTAGGTCAGGCCTATGAAGCCCAGGCCCGCGAGCACGGTGACGAGCTGCTCGTGCCAGCCGAACGACGCGTGCAGCGTCGCGCCGGTGGCACCGGTGTTGAACGCGAACCAGCCGACCACGATCGTGGCCAGGAACGCGGAGGCGACGATGTAGCCGCCGCGGCCGAAGGTGCGCGTGGCCTGCAGCGAGAAGCTCTCGCCGGTGGATCCGGCCCGGTGGCTGAGGATCCCCACGTACAGGAGCATGACGAGGTTGGCCACGAGGATGGCCGCGAGCCCGCGCCAGAAGCCCAGCATGGCGACGACCACGCCGCCGGGGATGGCGTTGGTCAGGATCATCGGGAATCCGAACCAGACGGCCGAGACCGTCAGGAGCGACTTGCGGCGGTCGGCCGGTACCGGGCTGTGCTCGAACTCGTCGTCGAGTTCCCGGTCCGTGGACGTGGCCGTCTCCGCGGCGGAGCGGTTTGTTTTCATCGTGAGTGGGCTTCCGGGTGGGCGCTCTCGCGCGTCAGGAGGAGGTGCCGCCGAACGCCTCGGCGAGGGCGGTGGCGGCCTTGGTGAACGCCTCGGCCGGCGGGTGGGTGATGCCGGCGCCGATCATGCCGATGCCCGCGTCCTTGTGGGCGATGGCGGTGTTGATGATCGGGAGGATGCCGGTGTCGAGGACCTTGCGGACGTCGATGCCGGTGGGCAGGCCCTGGAAGTCGAGGGCCGGGATCGTCACGTTCGGGTTCTGCGCGGTGGTGATCTCACCCATGTCGCGGGTGTAGCCCATGGCCTCGGCCACGGTGCCGCCGACGAGGGCGACGATCGCGGGCGCGGCCGACATGGCGAAGCCGCCGAAGCCGTACGTCTCGGTGATGGCGCTGTCGCCGATGTCGAGACCGGAGTCCTCCGGCTTGTAGCCGGCGAACATCGGGCCGACGACCTTCTGCGCCGGGCCGGTGAACCACTGGCCGGGCAGACCGGCGACGCGGATGCCGAAGTCGACGCCGTTGCGGGCCATGGTGGTGAGGACGGTCGAGTTCTCCACGCCGTTGGCGGCGTCGAGGGCGGCCTTGGCCATGGCCATCCAGGTGGGGCCGGAGAAGTAGTCGGAGGACGCGACGAAGTCGAAGACCTCCTTCTTCTGCTCGGTCGTGAAGGACGACTGGAGCAGACCCGGGGCGAGGGCCTGGAAGAGGAGCAGGGTGCCCGCGCCGTTGCGGTTGTGGCACTCGTCGCCCATGTGGAGGGCCTGCGAGAGCAGCAGACGCAGGTCGACGGGGCCGGTGAACTCGACGGCCTCCTTGAGCATGGGGCCGAAGACGTCGCGCATCCACACCAGGCGGTCGATGACGCTCTGGTCGTTGGCGCCCATCCGCAGGATCTTCGCCATCTGCTCGGACAGGTTGGTGTACGCGATGTTGCCGTGCGTCTCGTTCTTGACGATGTGCACGTACATCGACGCGGAGGTGACACCGGCCATCGAGCCGACGGAGTTCGCCTCGTGACAGGGGCGGAAGGTGATCTGGCCGGAGGCGGCGACCTCGGCGGCCTCGTCGAGGTCCTTGGCCAGGCCCTCGAACACGATGGCGCCGGTGACGGCACCCTTCATCGGGCCGTTCATCCGGTCCCAGGTGATGGGCGGGCCGGAGTGCAGGATCGTGGTGGGCGTCATGCCGGGGACCACGTCGAGCGCGCGGCCGAAGCCGATGAGCATCGGGCGGGCGGACATGATGCGCTCGACGGCCTCGGCGTTGGCGGCGTCGATCTTCGCGGTGAGCTCGGGGCTCGCCTCGAGGGCGTTCAGCGCGCGGGCGGCGTCGGGGTTGCCGCCGCCGGGCGGGGTCCAGTCGAGGGTGGAGACCTGGGCGTTCTGGGCCTTGATGTCCTCGTCGAACATCGCGAGGCCGACGTTGACGACGCTGAGGTCGCCGGCGAACAGCGCGGCGGCGGGCGTCAGTTCGGTGTTCTCGGTGCTCATGCCTGTGCCTTCTTCGCGATCTCACGGGCGAACTGGCCCGTCTCGGTGGAGCTGAGGGTGACGGTCACGCCGGCCGCGCGCAGGGCGGCGGTCTGGGCGGCGACCGAGGGGGTGTCCAGGTCGGTGCCGAGGACGTAGGCGACGACCTCCAGGTGGCGGCCGGCCTCCGCGGCGATGCGCTGGGCCTCCTCGATGGCGGGGAGCGTGGTGCCGACCGGGTCCTCGTGGGAGCCGAAGCCGAGGACGAAGTCCATGACGAGGGCGGCGACCTCGGGGTCCTTGGCCTCCTCGACGATGCGCTCGATGCGCAGGGCCGGGTCGATCATGGGGTGCGGACGGCCGTTGGTGAAGTCGTCGTCGCCGAAGTCGAGGAAGGTGTGGCCGCGCGAGGCGGAGCCGGCCGGGAGGCGGAAGTCGGCGTTCTTCTGGATGTTGGACCAGACGTCGAGACCGGCGTCGCGCACGGCGTACATGGTCTCGTCGCACAGGGTGCCGCCGCAGAACAGGCCGCGGACGTACTTCTGGCCCTCGGCGAGGCGGGCGACGACGGCTCCGGCCGCGGCCTCGGCGTCGAAGGCCTCGACGGCGGCCGGGGCGATGCCGGCGAGCTCGACGGCCTTCTGGGCGGCCTGGAGGCTGCCCGCGGCGAAGTGACCGCCGGCGGCGGTGACCGCCTCCTCGGAGCCGTCGATGAACCAGACGACGACGGGCTTGCCCGCGGCGGCGACCTCGGCGAGGACCTTCTTCTCGACGGAGGGGGCCGGGGGCTTGGAGACGAGGACGATGACGTCGGTGGCCGGGTCCGCGGCGAGCGCGCGGATGCCGTCGACCATCATGATGCCGCCGACCTGCTCGGACAGGTCGCGGCCGCCGGTGCCGATGAGCTGGGAGACGCCGCCGCCGAGCGCGTGCACGCGGACGGAGACCTCCTGCGAGCCGGTGCCGGACGCGGCGACGATGCCGACGTTGCCGGGGCGCACCTTGTTGCCGAAGCAGAGCGCGATGTTGTTGATGATCGCGGTGCCGCAGTCCGGGCCCATCATGAACAGGCCCTTGTCGTGGGCCAGGTTCTTGAGGGCGATCTCGTCCTCGACGGCGACGTTGTCGCTGAACATCATCACGTGCAGGCCGGACTCGAGGGCCTTGCGGGCCTCGCGGGCGGCGTAGGCGCCGTTGACGGCGATGACGGCGAGGTTGGCGCCGGCGATGCCCTCGGCGGCGGAGGTGATGGTGCGGTAGGTGACCTGGCCGCCGTCGGCCGAGGCGGGCGCCTTGCGGGTGAGCAGGCCCTCGATCTCGGCGAGGAGCGCGTCGGTGTCGGCGCCGTCCTCGGCGACGAGGACGACCATCAGGTCGCCGCTCTCGGCGGCCTTCAGCTCGTCGGTGAGCAGGCCCAGGTTGTCCAGGACGCCCTTGTTCATCTCGGTGCCCATGGCGGTGAACGCCTGCTCCACCCCGTCCAGGGCGTTGGCCTTGGTCGAGACGGACATCAGGGACACGGAGTCGAAGTACGTGTTCTTACGTACGACGGCTGTGGTGGTACTCACAGCGAACCTCGCAGTTCTTCTTCCAGGTGGAGTCCGGCCACGAGGCCGGACAGGGTGTCGCTGCCCGAGGTGTGGCCGAAGGCCAGCACGCGACGGGCAGGATCGTTCAGGTCCCACGGCGGCGGACTGTCCGCCAACTGCCGTAGTACGTCGATGAGTTCGGCGCGCGCCCGGCCCTCGGCGGCCTCGGTCAGGGTGGCCGCGGCGAGGTCGGTGGTGCGTCCGCGGTGGCCGTCGAGGACGGTGCGGACGGCGAGCGGGAGCGGCGCCAGGGCGCTGCCGGGGAGGGCGGCGACCAGAGTGAGGCCGGCGAGGAAGTCGTCGCCGGCGGGGGTGAGGCCGGGGCCGAGGCCGTGCAGGGCGAGGATGCCGTGCACCGTCTCGACGGCGTCGCCGGCGCGCAGCGCGTCGAGCAGCCGGACGCGTCCGGCGTCGAGGGCGCGGGCGACGGCGCTCTCCATGAGGCCGGCGCCGGGGGCGGCGCCGAGCATGCCGCCGGGGGCGCCGTGGGCGCGGTTGTACGCGTCGAGGGCGTCGGCGGCGCGCGCGAGGGCGCCGGGGGCGAGGTGCGCGAGGGAGGGGCCGGCCGGGTCCCAGGGGCGGGCGCCTTCGGCGGTCAGATGGAGGGGGCGGCCCGGGGCGTCGAGAATGAGACGGCCGGTGTCGAACATCACGCTGTGGCCGGCGTCGAGTCCGGTGCCGGTCCAGTCGGGGACGTCGACGACGAGGGTGCGCGGGGCGTCACCCGCGTCGCGGGAGGCCAGGGCGATGAGCAGGCCGTCGGGGGTGAGCAGGTTGACCACGTGGGTGAAGGCGGAGTGGACGGCGCCGGTGCCCCGGAAGCCGTACGGGCCGGTGCCTGCGGGCCCGGGAGCGGGCGCGTGCAGGCGCGCGAGAAGGCGCGCGTCACCGGAGTGCGCGCGCAGCCCGAGGGGCTCGCCCTGGCACATCGTCGTGCCCTCCTCACTGCCGCTTCCGGTCTTGTCGTCCGGCTCGTTCTGACCTACCCATATTGGTATACCATTCTGCGTCCGGTAAGCGAACATTCAGAACAAGGGACTTCACATGCGCATCGTCGTCGCCCTCGGAGGGAACGCACTGGCCAAGCGCGGGGAGCCGATGACGGCCGACCGCCTGCGCGCCAACGTCCGGGGCGCCTGCCAGGCCCTGGCCGGCCTGGCCCGCGAGCACGAGGTCGTCATCACCCACGGCAACGGCCCGCAGGTCGGCCTCCTCGCCCTGCAGAACCTGGCATACCAGGACGTCGCGGCGTACCCGCTCGACATCCTCGGCGCGGAGACCCAGGGCATGATCGGCTACGTCATCCAGCAGGAGCTGTCCAACGCCCTGGTCGGTGAGCGCGAGGTCGCGGCGATCGTCACCACCACCGAGGTCGACGAGAACGACCCGGCTTTCGAGCGTCCGACGAAGCTGATCGGCCCGACCTACTCCGCCCAGGACGCGGCCGAGGCGGCGGCCGAGTACCGCTGGACGATCGCCAAGGACGGCGGCGCCTTCCGCCGCGTCGTCCCGTCGCCGCACCCGCTGCGCATCATGCAGGCCCCGCTGGTCTCCACCCTGCTCGACAACGGCACCCTGGTGGTCTGCGTGGGCGGCGGCGGCGTGCCGGTGCGCACCGACTCCAAGGGCCGGCAGATCGGCATGCAGGCCGTCGTCGACAAGGACGCCGCGAGCGCCGCGCTCACCGCGGACCTGGGCGCCGACATGCTCATCATGCTCACCGACGGCGACTTCGTCAGCGAGAACTGGGGCACCCCGGAGCAGCGCGACATCCTCACCGCCTCCCCCGAGGGCCTGGCCACGATGAAGTTCGCCGAGGGCTCCATGGCGCCGAAGGTGGCCGCCGCGGTGCGCGTCGCCGAGGCCGGCGGCCGTACGCTCATCGGCCCGCTGGACCGTCTCGACGACCTGCTGGAGCGCAAGGTCGGCACCGAGATCCGCTCCGACGTCGAGGGCGACATCGTCTTCGTCTGACGCCCGCACCGTTTCGGTATACCATTCGGGCAACCCCTCGCCGCCGTCGTCGCAACGCGGCGGTGGCGAGGCGGCCCAGCGGGCCGGATCCGTACAACGGAAGAGGAGTTCGAGCGTGCCGCGGGAGACGCCGATGGAAGCACCGCCGTCTCCTCCCCGCGCCCGCTCGGGTCCGCTCGCCTCGCTGCGCGACAGCCGGGCCTTCCGCGCCCTGTGGGTCTCCAACGTCTTCTTCTTCGGCGGCGCCTGGACCCAGACGATGGTCCTGGGCTGGATCGTCTTCGACACCACCGGCTCGGAGTTCCTGCTCGCCGTCTTCACCTCGGCGCGGCTCGCCCCGATGCTGCTCGGCCCCTTCGCCGGGGTCCTCTCCGACCGCCACGACCGCGTACGGCTGCTGAACATCGCCTGCGGCTGGGCGCTGACCGCCGCCGTCGCCGTGTCCGCCCTCGAGTCGGTCACCGACGCCCCGTACTGGGTGCTCGTGCTCGCGGGCCTGGCCACCGGCCTCGCCCAGTCCCCCTCGCAGCCCGCCCGGTCCTCACTGGTCCTCGAACTGGTGGGGCGGCGCAACCTCAGCAACGCCAACGCGCTGAACGCCATGGCGATGAACATGACGCAGGTCGTCGGACCGGCCCTGGGCGGCGCGATGATCAGCGTGTTCGGCTCCTCCGTCGCCCTGTGGATCTCCACGGGCTGGTTCGCCCTGTCGCTGCTCGCGCTGTGGCCGCTGCGCCACGCGGACACGGAGGGCGCCCGGCGGGCCGCGCCGGAACCGGTGGGCGCGCTGCTGGTCGGCGGCATCCGCACGATCCTCGGCAACCGCCTCGCCGCCGGCGTCCTGGGCGTCACCCTCGCCGCCAACATCCTGCTGTGGCCGGTGTATCAGGCCTTCATGCCGGTCTTCGCGAAGGAGTCCCTGGGGCTGGACGCGGACGGCCTCGGCTGGCTCCTGACGTGCAGCGGCGTCGGCGGCCTCACCGGTTCCCTGGTCATCGCCGCGCTCGGCGACTTCCGGTTCAAGGGCGCCCTGTTCGTCTACGGGACCGCGGCCTGGGGCACGCTGTGGGCGCTGTTCGCGCTGTCCCACCAGGTGGCCGTGTCGTTCGCGCTGATGGCGCTCATCGGCCTGCTCAGCGCCTCGTTCGGGGTACTCCAGACCACACTGCTGCTGATGACGACCGAACCCTCGGTCCAGGGCCGGGCGCTCGGCGTCCAGGAACTCGCCATCGGTGTCATGCCGCTGTCCTCGCTGTGCCTGGGCTTCTCGGCGCAGCACGTCGGCGTGGCCACGACGACCCTGCTGAGCTCGCTGCTCCTCGTCGCGTTCCTCGCCGTGCTCGCGCTGCGCCTGCCCGGGCTGCCCCGCTACCGCGGGGTCTGACACCGCCTCTGCCGGTCAGCTCACGACGGCGTGCCGGTGGTGCGCGTCCGCCTCGGCCTGACTGGTCGCCAGATGCGCCACCGCCAGCTCCCCCACCGTCTCCACGTCCCGGGCCTCGATGGCCCGGTACAGCTCCTCGTGCTCCTCCGCGACTGCGGTGAAGTCGTCGTGCTGGCCCAGCAGCCAGCGCATCCGGCTGCGCAGCGTCAGATCGAGCTCGCTCAGCAGGGCGTTGTCCGCGAGCTCGGTGACCGTCTCGTGGAAGTCCGCCGCGAAACGGCGCGCGGCGGCGCCGTCGCCCTCGGCCGCGGCGGCCTGCTCCGCGTCGAGCTGGGAGCGGAGCTTGGCGAGGCCCGAGCGGGTGCGGCGCTGCGCCGCGAGCCGGAAGCCCAGGGTCTCCAGAGCGGACCTGACCTCGCTGAGGTCCGAGATGTCGGAGGGGGTGAACTCGCGGACCACGGCCCAGGTGCGCGGCCTGGGCGTCACCAGGCCCTCGTTGACGAGATCGCGCAGCGCGTCGCGCACCGGCAGCCGGCTCACGCCGAGCTCGGCGGCGAGCTCCCGCTCCACCAGCTTGCTGCCGGGGGCCCGGGAGCCGTCGATGATCTGGTCGCGCAGGGTGCGCATGACCCGCTCCGACTCGGGGGTGAATTCCTCGGCGTCTGCCGTTGCGCCTGTCATTCCGCCATTTTCGCATCGGAGTTCAGGCTCTCGTGCCGCGCCCCTGGCACGGTCCGACGCTTTTCGGCCGAGCGGTATACCGATCGACCGAAGAATCGCCACCCATCCCCCCTCTCCCTGACTTGAATTCGCCGCAAATCCCTCATAGTTGCCCTATCGATGCAGGAGGCAACTTCATTTGGTATGCCAAGTGTTAAGGTCACGGTGGCCTCGACCACGGTCCGTCCGAGGCGTTCCGTCCGCTTTCCCGCAAGGAGTCACGCCCATGCTCATCAGGAACGTCCGCCCGTGGGGCGGCGACGCCTCCGACCTCCAGATCCTGGACGGCAGGATCGCGGCGGTCATGCCGCACGACCCGGCGCGCGCCGACGACGGATCGAGCGTCGACGGGCGGGGCCGCCTCGCCATGCCGTCGTTCTCCGACGTCCACTGCCACCTGGACTCCAACCGGGTCGGTCTGCCGTTCCGCCCGCACACCGGCCGGCCGGGCGTGTGGGGCCTGACCATGAACGACCGGGAGCACTGGCGCGAGGACCCGCCGGTCGCCGAGCGCACCACCGCGCTGCTCGGCCGCATGATCGAGCGCGGCACCACGCGCGTGCGCAGCTACGCGCAGATCGACGCGGACAGCGGCCTGGAGCGTTTCGAGGGCGTCCTCGCCGCCAAGGAGGCCCACAAGGACCGCGCCGAGGTCGAGATCATGGCCTTCCCGCAGGCCGGCCTGCTCCTGGAGAAGGGCGTGCCGGAGCTGATGGACCAGGCGCTCGCCTCCGGTGCGGCCGTCGTCGGCGGCATCGACCCGTGCACCCTCGACAAGGACCCGGTCAAGCACCTCGACATCGTCTTCGGCCTCGCCGAGAAGCACCAGGCACCGGTGGACATCCACCTCCACGAGCCGGGCCACCTCGGGGTGTTCAGCACCGACCTCATCCTGGAGCGGACCCGTGCGCTCGGCATGCGGGGCAAGGTGACGCTGTCGCACGCGTACGAACTGGGCAACGTCGACGAGGCCACCACCCGGCGCCTCATCGAGGAGTTCGCCGACCTCGACATCTCGATGGCGACGATCGCGCCCGCGCAGCAGATGCACGCGCTGCCCCTCGCGGAACTGACCCGGGCCGGGGTGCGGGTGGGTCTCGGCGAGGACGGCCAGCGGGACTACTGGTCGCCGTACGGCAACGGGGACATGCTCGACCGGACGTGGCAGCTGGCGTTCACGAACCGGTACCGGCCGGACGAGCTGATCGAGCACTGCTGGGCCGTCGCGAGCCGCGGTGGCGCCGCGATCCTGGACCCGTCCCTGGAGCGCCTCACCTCCACGGCCGACCGTCCCGGTGTCTCGGTGGGCGACGCGGCGGACCTCGTCCTGGTGGACGGTGACACGGTCGCCGCCGCCGTCATGGACCGCGGCACCGACCGCACGGTGCTCCGCGCGGGCCGCGTCGTCGCGGACCAGCTCCAGCTGGTCTGACCCCGCCTTTCCCCTGACGACGCCGCAGGGTCCTGGCC
>NZ_JBHYTK010000226.1:0-9955 GCF_042749255.1 Streptomyces sp. NPDC059524
CGGGGCGCCGGGGGGGGCCCACCCCGTGGGCGGGGGCGCGGAGAGAGTGGGGGGCCCGGGCGCGCGCCGGGCGGGCGGCGGCGGGGCCGGGCCGGGCGGGCCGCCCCCCCCCCCACCGCTCGGTTGTCAGGTTCAGACGGCGAGCGCCTGGGCGCGGCGCTTCACCTCCGTGCCGCGATTCTCGCTCAGGGCCTGCGCGGGCGTGCCGGGCAGGGTCGCGTCGGGGGTGAAGAGCCACTCCAGCATCTCTTCGTCGGAGAAGCCGTCGTCCCTCAGGAGCGTCAGGGTCCCGGTCAGGCCCTTGACGATCTTGTCGCCGTCGATGAAGGCGGCGGGCACGTGAAGGGCCCTGTTCTCACCGCGGCGTACGGCGATGAGCTGACCCTCCTTCACCCACTGCCGCACACGCGTCACCTCGACGCCGGTCTGTTCGGCGATGTCGGGGAGGGTGAGCCAGTCGGGGACGAGAGCATCGATCTTTGCGTCAATCTCGGTCACAGGACAAGCCTGCCATCCCGGACTGACAGTCGGAAGCCGGGCCCGCCCGACCAGGCGTTCAGGCCGCGGCGGACTTCAGCGGACGGGCCGGGTCGGCGAGCAGCTCCGGGTCGAGCGCGGTGCCCGCCTCGATGAGCTTGCGGCCCTGGGCGAGGTCGCGGGGCTTGCCCACGGCCAGGACGGCGACCAGGGCGCCCTCGCGCAGCCAGCACACCGACCAGGCGGCCCCGGCCGGATCGCCCCGCCACACGGTGGCGTCGGCGGCGGCGTGGTGGCCGGCGTACTGGACGAAGCGGCCGAACTGCTCGGACCAGAAGTAGGGCACCGGGTCGTAGACGGCCGGGGTGGTGCCGATGATATTGGCCGCGACGGTGCGGGGGCCCTGCAGCGCGTTGTCCCAGTGGTGGACCATCAGGCGCTGTCCGTAGCGGGCGGAGGGGAACGAGGAGCAGTCGCCGACCGCGTACACGTCGGGCGCGGAGGTGCGCAGTCCCGCGTCGGCGACGACCTCGTGGTGCTCGCCCAGGGCGAGGCCCGAGCCGTCGAGCCAGGCGGTGGCGGGGCGGGCGCCGATGCCGACGACGACGGCCCCGGCGGGCAGCCGCGTCCCGTCGTCGAGGACCACGACGCCGGGCTCGACCCGCTCCACGCGCGCGTGGGTGCGCAGCTCGGCTCCGGCGTCCGCGTACCAGGCGGCCATCGGGGCGGCGACCTCCGCGGGCAGCGCTCCGGCCAGCGGACGCTCGGCGGCCTCCACGACGGTGACCCGGCAGCCCGCGTCGCGTGCGGCGGTGGCGAACTCGGCGCCGATCCAGCCGGCCCCGACGACGACCACGTCGTGCTGCTCGGCGAGGACCGGCCGCAGCCGCTCGGCGTCGTCGAGGGTGCGCAGCAGGTGGACTCCGGGGACGCCGTCGGCGCCCGGGAGGCGGATCGGTTCGGCGCCCGTCGCGACGACCAGGACGTCGTACGGGACGGGGCCCGTGGCGGTGTCGAGCTCGTGGTCGGCGGGGCGCAGGCCGGTGACCTCGCGGCCCAGCTGGAGGGTGACGCCGAGGGCCTCGAAGTCGACGTCGAAGGCGGAGCCCTCGGCCTTGCCGAGCAGGACGGCCTTGGAGAGCGGCGGCCGGTCGTAGGGCTGGTGGGGTTCGGCGCCGATCAGCGTGACCGCCCCGGTGAAGCCCTGCTCGCGCAGCGCCACCGCCGTCTGTACGCCGGCCATGCCCGCGCCGACCACGACGACGTGCCGGTCGCCCGGGGGCGTCTCGTTCCCGCTCTCCTGATCGCTCACAAGGTCACCTTAGGCACCCGTGAGGGCGTGGGTCAGCGGCCCGGGCCACTCGCGTTCCGTGACGTCCTGCACACGTGTCACCGGTTTAGTGATCAAGGCCCCGCGATCATCCCCGCGCGGCAGGCGCAGGGATCTCCTCGACGACGCTCGTGCCGCTGCCCTCCTGCGACTCCCACTCCCAGGTCTCGTCGAGCCGGACCCGGCCGTCGGGCAGCTCCGAGACGGTGGAGACGCAGTGCCCCGAGGACGTCGTCCCGTCGGTCTTCAGCTGGACGTAGCGGAAGTCGAGCCGGTCGTCCGCGCGGGTGCCCACGAGGTGGCCGCGCACGATGTCGCCGCCTTCGTAGGAGGCCCATATCCGGCCCTCCTCCTCCCTGTAGGCGAAGCGGGTGCGGGTGCCCACCTGACCGGGGGCCTGGTCGGTCACGGGGGCGAGGAAGAGTCCGTCGAGGGATCGGGCCACGGGCTGGGCTCCCTTACTGGGTGGCATACCGAACGGCTAGGGTGGCCAACGTAAAGCACTCGCGGGAGCCCGTACGCAGCGGGCTGAGAGGGAGGCTGGAGCGGCCTCCGACCGTACGAACCTGATCCGGGTCATGCCGGCGAAGGGAGGGGCTGGACGCCCATGTCGCGTACGCCACCTGTCAGCGGGTCCGCCACCGACGTCGTGGTCGTCGGGGGCGGCATCATCGGTCTGGTGACCGCGTGGAGGGCCGCGCAGCGCGGTCTGTCCGTCGCGGTCGTGGACCCCGAGCCGGGCGGCGGCGCCGCCCAGGTCGCGGCCGGAATGCTGGCCGCCGTCACCGAACTGCACTACGGCGAGGAGACGTTGCTCGCCCTGAACGTCGAGTCCGCGCGCCGCTATCCGGACTTCGCGGCCGAACTGTCCGAGGCCGCGGGCCACGATCTCGGCTACCGCGCGTGCGGCACGCTGGCCGTCGCCCTGGACGCCGACGACCGCTCGCACCTGCGGGAGCTGCACGCGCTGCAGCTGCGCTCGGGCCTGGAGTCCGAGTGGCTGTCGGGCCGTGAGTGCCGCCGCCTGGAGCCGATGCTCGCGCCCGGCGTGCGCGGCGGCCTGCGCGTCGACGGCGACCACCAGATCGACCCGAGAAGGCTCGCGGGCGCCCTTGTGACGGCCTGCGAGCGCGCCGGCGTCGTCCTGCACCGGACATGGGCCGAACGGCTCTCCGTCGTACGGGACCGGGCGCGCGGCGTCGTCCTCGCCGACGGCACGGAGCTGGCCGCGGAGCAGGTGGTGCTCGCCGCCGGCAGCCGCAGCGGGAGGCTCGCGGGCGTCCCCGAGGCCCTGCTGCCGCCGGTGCGCCCGGTCAAGGGCCAGGTGCTGCGCCTGACCGTGCCGAAGGCGTACGCGCCGTTCCTGAGCCGCACCGTCCGCGCGGTCGTGCGCGGCGGCAACGTCTACCTCGTGCCCCGCGTCAACGGCGAGCTGGTCGTCGGCGCCACCACCGAGGAGCTCGGCTGGGACACCACCGTCACCGCCGGCGGTGTCTACGAGCTGCTGCGCGACGCGCACGAACTCGTCCCCGGCATCACCGAACTGCCGCTGACGGAGACGCGCGCGGGCCTGCGCCCCGGCTCTCCGGACAACGCGCCGATCCTCGGCCCGACGGCCCTGCCCGGCCTCCTGCTGGCCACCGGCCACTACCGCAACGGCGTGCTGCTGACCCCGGTCACCGGCGACGCCATGGCACACGCCCTGGCCACCGGTGAACTCCCGGGCGAGGCCCGCCCGTTCACCCCCCAGCGCTTCAGCACCTCTTTCCCGGCCCTCTCGGAGCAGCCCGCATGAACGTGTCCGTGAACGGCGAGCCGCGCACCGTGGCCGCCGCGACCAAGCTCGACGAACTGGTGGCCACGCTGACCACCGCCCCCTCCGGCGTCGCCGCCGCCCTGAACGAGACCGTCGTCCCGCGCACCCAGTGGGCCGCGACCGCGCTCACCGAGGGCGACCGGGTCGAGGTCCTCACCGCGGTCCAGGGAGGCTGAGCGACATGGCGGACGACGCACTCGTCCTCGGCGGCACGACGCTCTCCTCGCGTCTCATCATGGGCACGGGCGGCGCCCCGAGCCTCGACGTCCTGGAGCGCTCCCTGGTCGCCTCCGGGACCGAGCTGACCACGGTGGCGATGCGCCGCGTGGACGCCTCGGTGCACGGCTCCGTGCTCTCCGTCCTGGAGAAGCTCGGCATCCAGGTGCTCCCCAACACGGCGGGCTGTTTCACCGCGGGCGAGGCCGTCCTGACGGCCCGCCTCGCGCGCGAGGCGCTCGGCACGGACCTGGTGAAACTCGAAGTGATCGCCGACGAGCGCACTCTGCTGCCCGACCCGATCGAGCTGCTCGACGCGGCCGAGACCCTCGTGGACGACGGTTTCACCGTGCTCCCGTACACGAACGACGACCCGGTGCTCGCGCGGAAGCTGGAGGACGTGGGGTGCGCGGCGGTCATGCCGCTCGGCTCGCCGATCGGCTCCGGGCTCGGCATCCGCAACCCGCACAACTTCCAGCTGATCGTCGAGCACGCGCGCGTGCCGGTGATCCTGGACGCGGGCGCGGGCACGGCCTCCGACGTGGCGCTCGCCATGGAGCTGGGCTGCGCCGGTGTGATGCTCGCCTCCGCGGTGACCCGCGCGCAGGAGCCGGTGCTGATGGCCGAGGGCATGCGGCACGCGGTGGAGGCGGGCCGCCTCGCCCGCCGCGCGGGCCGCATTCCCAGGCGCCACTTCGCCGAGGCGTCCTCGCCGACGGACGGGATGGCCCGCCTGGACCCGGAGCGCCCGGCCTTCTGAGCGGGTCGCACCGGGTCACAGGTCTGCTGCAGTACCTCCCGGGCGGGCGGGGCCTGTCGGTCACTCCTCGTACACTCGCCTGCGTGGACACGACCCTTCAGGACCCGCTGCTCGGGCAGGTGCTCGACGGCCGGTACCGCGTCGACGCACGGATCGCGGTCGGCGGGATGGCCACGGTCTACCGGGCCGTGGACACCCGCCTCGACCGCGTGCTCGCGCTCAAGGTGATGCACCCCTCGCTGGCGGCCGACGCCTCGTTCGTCGACCGCTTCATCCGCGAGGCCAAGTCCGTCGCCCGCCTCTCGCACCCGAACGTGGTGGGGGTGTACGACCAGGGCACCGACGGCGCGTACGTGTATCTGGCGATGGAGTACATCGCGGGGTGCACGCTGCGTGACGTGCTGCGCGAGCGCGGGGCGCTGCGCCCGCGGGCGGCGCTCGACATCCTGGAGCCGGTGCTCGCCGCGCTCGGGGCGGCGCACCGCGCGGGTTTCGTGCACCGCGACATGAAGCCGGAGAACGTCCTGATAGGGGACGACGGCCGGGTCAAGGTGGCGGACTTCGGCCTGGTCCGCGCGGTGGACACGGTGACGAACACGACGGGCGCGGTGCTCGGCACGGTCTCGTACCTGGCGCCGGAGCAGATCGAGGACGGCACGGCGACGCCGAGCGTGGACGTGTACGCGTGCGGTGTCGTGTTCTACGAGATGCTGACCGGCGGCAAGCCGCACTCCGGCGACACCCCGGCCCAGATCCTCTACAAGCACCTGAACGAGGACGTGCCGCCGCCCTCTGCCGCCGTCCCGGGCCTGCCGTACGCGCTGGACGAGCTGGTGGCGTCGGCCACGGCCCGCAACCCCGAGGTGCGGCCTCCGGACGCCGTGGCGCTGCTGTCGCAGACGAGGGAGGCGCGGGCCACGCTGTCCGACGCCGAGCTCGACACGGTGCCGCCGCAGGCGCGCGAGACGGACCACTCGGGCGCGGACGACCGTACGAGCGTGATCCCGCGCGCGGTGCGCACCGCCGGGGTGCAGATGTCGCTGCCGGCCGAGCCGGACCAGGACGCCCTGCACCGCACGAGCCGCCTGGAGACCCCGCCGCCCGCCGCCCCGCCCGCGCCCCGCGGCCCGGCCGGCGGCCGGGCCCCGCGCCGCGGTCTGCTCGCGATCGTCGCGGCGGTCCTGCTGGTGTTCGGCGTCGGCGCGGGCGTCTGGTACATCAATTCGGGCCAGTTCACGAAGGTCCCGGCGCTGCTCACCAAGACGGAGGCGCAGGCCGAGAAGCGGCTGGACGCCGCCGGTCTCCAGGCGGGCACGACGCGGTACGCGTACAGCGGCACGTACGAGCGCGGCACGGTCATGGCGACGGATCCCGAGGCCGGTGCGCAGATCCGGGACGACGGCACGGTGACGCTGACCGTGTCGAAGGGGCCGAAGACCGTGAAGGTCCCCGACCTGAAGGGGACCTCGCTCGCCACGGCGAAGAGCGACCTGAAGCACCGGGGCCTGTCCCCGGGCATGGTCACCGAGCAGTTCGACGAGGAGATCCCGAAGGGCTCCGTGATCAGCACGGACCCGGCGGCGGGCACGACGCGCGACTCCGGCACCGCGGTGGCCCTCGTGGTCTCCCAGGGTCCGGCCATCGACGTCCCGGACGTCACGGGGCAGTCGGAGCAGGACGCGGTCGCCGCGCTGGAGGAGCTCGGGCTCAAGGCGAAGATCGCGCCGCAGCGGGTCGAGTCGCAGGTCGACAAGGGTTCCGTGGCCGCGCAGTCCCCGGAGCACGGACGGCTGGCCGAGGGCGACACGGTGACCCTGACGATCTCCAAGGGCCCGCCGATGATCGAGGTCCCGGACGTCACGGGCCTGAAGGTCGACGAGGCGCACGACAAGCTGGAGGGCGCCGGCTTCCAGGTCGACGAGGACCGCGGCATCCTCGGTCTCTTCGGCGACACCGTGAAGAGCCAGTCGGTCGAGGGCGGGGACACGGCGCCCAAGGGCTCCGAGATCACGATCACCATCCGCTGACCGGCACGATCACCGTCCGCCGACCCGCACGTTCCGCAGCCGCTTCCGTCTCCCGGGAGCGGCCGCGGTCCGTCCGGGCGCGCATGACACCCTGGCCCGGTGAACAGCAGCATCCGCAATCCGATCGGCGGCCATGTGCCGGTGGCCGGGGGCCTCGCCTCCATAGGCCTGCCCTACGCCCGTGAGCTCGCCGCCGAGACCGTCCAGGTCTTCGTCGCCAACCCGCGCGGCTGGGCCACCCCGCCCGGGAACCCGAAGCAGGACGAGGCGTTCCGGGAGCGGTGCGCCGAGGACGGCATCCCGGCGTACGTCCACGCGCCGTACCTGATCAATTTCGGCTCGCACACCGAGGCCACCGTCGACCGGTCCGTCGACTCGCTGCGGCACTCGCTGCGCCGGGCGCGGGCCATCGGCGCGCTCGGCGTCGTGGTGCACACCGGGTCCGCGACCGGCGGGCGGCCGCGCGAGACCGCGCTCGCCCAGGTGCGCGAGCGGATGCTGCCGCTGCTCGACGAACTGACCCACGAAGACGACCCGTTCCTGCTGCTGGAGTCGACGGCCGGCCAGGGCTCCTCGCTCTGCTCGCGGACCTGGGACTTCGGGCCTTACTTCGACGCCCTGGACCGGCATCCGAAGCTGGGCGTCTGCCTGGACACCTGCCACATCTTCGCGGCGGGCCACGACCTGACGGGCCCGGACGGCATGCGGCAGACCCTCGACCTGCTGGTGGAGACGGTCGGCGAGGGCCGCCTCAAGCTGATCCACGCCAATGACTCCATGGACGTCGCCGGCGCCCACAAGGACCGCCACGAGAACATCGGCACGGGCCACATCGGCGCCGAACCCTTCCGGGCCCTGATGGCGCATCCGGCGACCGCGAACGTCCCGCTGATCATCGAGACACCGGGCGGCAAGGAGGGTCACGCGGCGGACGTGGCCCGCCTGAAGGAGCTCCGGAAGACTCCCTCCGGCGAAGATCACAAAACCCGTTGAGGCATACCCCGAGGGGGCATAGGGTTCCTGTCGGCGACAGGACGGCACGGCCGACAGGAACCGCCACCGACATCTGGGGGAACGACATGGACCACGAGGCGCACACCGGTCACGACCACGAGCACGGCCACCACGACCCTGCTCACGAACAGGAACACGGCCACCACGCTCACGAGCACGACCACGGGCACGGACACGGCAAGGTCAGCTGGGCGATGGCCGCGCAGGCGACCCTGCACTGCCTCACGGGCTGCGCGATCGGCGAGGTCCTCGGCATGGTGATCGGCACGGCCCTCGGCTGGGGCAATGTGCCGACGATGATCCTGGCGATCGTGCTCGCGTTCTTCTTCGGCTACTCGCTCACCCTGCGCGGCGTCCTCAAGGCCGGCCTGGACTTCAAGTCCGCGTTCCGGGTGGCGCTCGCCGCGGACACCCTGTCGATCGCGGTCATGGAGCTGATCGACAACAGCGTGATCGCCATGTGGCCGGACGCGATGGACGCGCACCTGTCGGACGCCCTGTTCTGGGGCGCCCTCGCGGCCTCGCTCGCCCTGGCCTTCGTGGTGACGACCCCGGTGAACCGCTGGATGATCGGCCGCGGCAAGGGCCACGCCGTGGTGCACCAGTACCACCACTGACGGCGGGCGCCGGACCGGCGGACAGGCACAGGACCGGCCGGGACAGGACTAGAGCTCGGGGCCTTCCCCGGGCTCTTCCTGGTAGGAGTAGCGCTGCTCGCGCCACGGATCCCCCACGTTGTGGTACCCGCGCTCCTCCCAGAAGCCGCGCCGGTCCGCCGTCATGTACTCGATGCCGCGGACCCACTTCGGACCCTTCCACGCGTAGAGGTGCGGGACGACGAGCCGCAGCGGGAACCCGTGCTCGGCGGTGAGCAGTTCACCGTCCTTGTGCGTGGCGAAGATCGTGCGGTCGGCGGCGAAGTCGGCCAGCCGCAGATTCGAACTGAATCCGTACTCGGCCCAGACCATCACGTGCGTGACGGCGGGGTCCGGCGGTGCGAGCTCGAGGATCGTGGAGGCGAGCACGCCGCCCCATTCGGCGCCGAGCATGCTGAACTTCGTGACGCAGTGCAGGTCGCCGACGACGGTCGTGTACGGGAGGGCCGAGAACTCCTCGTGGTTCCAGCAGCGCTTCTCACCGTCGACGGTGGTCCCGAAGACCCTGAACTCCCAGCGTTCGGGGCGGAACTTGGGCACCGGCCCGTAATGCGTGACGGGCCAGCCGCGCTGCAGCCGCTGCCCCGGCGGAAGCTCCGGTTGCACGGCTCCCCCAGACTCGCTACCCACCGGATGACCCATGTCTCCATCCTGACAGACCCAGGGCAGTGGCCATGACCATGCGGGCCGCGACGGGCCGCAGTCGATCACCGATTCGGGCAACTCGTACTAAGCGTGCACTTACTGGACGCGTCTGGGTGGCGGTGCGAGGATGCGCGGACCTGTCCGGTCACCCTCTTGGAAGGAGCCTCTGCGATGCAGGGCGACCCCGAGGTCATCGAATTCCTCAACGAACAGCTGACGGCCGAGCTCACGGCCATCAACCAGTACTTCCTGCACGCCAAGATGCAGGAGAACTTCGGCTGGACGAAGCTCGCGAAGTACACGCGGTCCGAGTCGTTCGACGAGATGAAGCACGCGGAGGTGCTGACCGACCGGATCCTGTTCCTGGACGGGCTGCCGAACTACCAGCGGCTGTTCCACGTCCGGGTCGGCCAGTCGGTGATCGAGATGTTCCAGGCCGACCGGCAGATCGAGGTCGAGGCCATCGACCGTCTCAAGCGGGGCATCGAGGTGATGCGCGCAAAGGGCGACATCACGTCCGCGAACATCTTCGAGTCGATCCTCGAGGACGAGGAGCACCACATCGACTACCTGGACACGCAGCTGGAGCTGGTGGACAAGCTGGGCGAGGCGCTCTACATCGCGCAGCTCATCGAGCAGCCGGAGAGCTGATCCGCCTCAGGCCGCTTCGGGAAGCTCGGCCGGCACGGCGAGCGCCGCGGCTGAGTCTCCCTGCTCGACGAGCTCGCGGCGGGGGCACGAGCCCCGGCCGAGCAGCGCCTGGATGCGGCGTACGCACGAGCCGCAGTCGGTGCCGGCCTTGCAGGCCGACGCTATCTGGCGGGGGGTGCAGGCACCGTCCTCCGCGTGCTTCTTGACCTGGGTCTCGGTGATTCCGAAACAGCTGCAGACGTACACGCGGGTTCACCTCCCGATCGGGACTCGTCGTGGTGCCGCCCCGATGACTCGGTGAGGCATACCTAACCTTACCCGGGCCGTCCGGAGCGCAAAAGTGCCGTGGGGCGCGGATCGATG
>NZ_JBHYTK010000227.1:0-9944 GCF_042749255.1 Streptomyces sp. NPDC059524
CCCGTGGAGTACGCGCGCACGAAGTGCGCATCTCCAGGGGCGCGGATAACTGCGCGGCTAGCGACGAGCGTGGCGCCCCCGCTGCGAGGGCGCGGCCGGCGCACCCGGCGCGTCCGGAGCCGCGTTCTGCTCCCGCTTCGCGGAGCGCTTGGCGCGCAGGAACTCGATCGCGATCGGCACCACGGACACGAGGACGATCAGGATCAGGATCGCCTCGATGTTCTTGTGGACGAACTCGATGTTCCCCAGCCAGGAGCCGAGCAGGGTCACACCGGCACCCCACAGGATGCCGCCGATCACGTTGAACGTGATGAAGGAGCGGTACCGCATCCCGGAGACGCCCGCGATGATCGGCGTGAAGGTCCGCACGATGGGCACGAAGCGGGCCAGGACCAGCGACTTCGGGCCGTGCTTCTCGAAGAACTCGTGCGCCTTCTGCACGTTCTCCTGCTTGAAGAGCTTGGAGTCCGGCCGCTTGAAGAGCGACGGTCCGACCTTCTTGCCAAAAATGTATCCGGCCTGGTCACCGAGGATCGCGGCGAGGCAGATCAGTCCGATCGCGCCCCACAGCGGGAAGTCGAGGGTGCCGGCGGTGATCAGCAGGCCGCAGGTGAAGAGCAGCGAGTCACCCGGCAGGAAGAAGCCGATCAGCAGACCGGACTCCGCGAACACGATCAGGAGCAGGCCCCAGATGCCGAACGTGTTCAGCAAATGGTCCGGGTCCAGCCAGCTTGGTCCGAGCGCAAGCGTCATCACGGGTCCGGGCTCCTGAGGGGGTGAGGGCAAAGGCATTGCGGTGCCATGCAGATCGGCGATGCAAAGTTATCAACGCCGCGCGCGGGCACCAGGTTCCAGTGGCCCTCTCAGGATGCACTCCGAGTGAACTGTGGCAAACCTGTCGTTATGGGTATCGAAGACTTCGGCGGCGGCCAGAATCCGCAGGCGGATGTGCTCGTCGTCACCACGAACGACGTCCCGGGGTACCGGGTGCAGCAGGTGATCGGCGAGGTGTTCGGCCTCACCGTGCGCTCGCGGCACCTGGGCAGCCAGATCGGCGCCGGGCTCAAGTCCATGATCGGCGGCGAGCTGAAGGGCCTCACCAAGACGCTGGTCGAGACGCGGAACCAGGCCATGGACCGGCTCGTGGAGCAGGCACGCGCGCGGGGCGCCAACGCCGTGCTCATGTTCCGCTTCGACGTGACGGAGGCGATGGACGGGGCGGCCGAGGTCTGCGCCTACGGAACCGCCGCCGTCATCGCCCAGGACACCACCGCGCCCTGATCCGGGCCGGCGCCCTCACTCCCCCGCGTGCCGGGCCGCGTTCGCGTGGATCGCGTCGCGCAGGTGCTCGGCGATGCCCTCGCCCATGGCGTCGTAGGACGCCTTGAAGCGCTCGTCGGCCACGTACATGTCGCCGAAGCAGACGTGCATCTCGTAGGGGACCTCGAAGTAGTTCTGACTGATGTGCCGCCGGTGCTCCTCGGCGAGCTCCATCGCCGCCGCGCCGGACGGCTGCTCGCCGGAGGCGACGAGGGCCGCGTAGCGGCGGCCCCAGTCCTCGACCTCCGCCTGGATGCGCTGCCAGTCCTCCTTGGTGTAGGTGGCGGCGCGGCGCTGGGACTCGGCCCAGGCCTCGGTGTTCCCCCAGCGCTGCTCGGCCTCGTCCTGGTACTGCTCGGGGTCCTTGTCCCCGAAGACCTCGAAGCGCTCCTCCGGGGTGAGCTGGATTCCCATCTTCTGCGCCTCCATGGCGTGTACGACGGCCTCGGCCATCTTCTGCAGCTTCTCGATGCGGGCGGTCAGCACCTCGTGCTGGCGCCGCAGGTGCTCGCGCGGGTCGGTCTCCGGGTCGTCGATCAGGGCCTGCACCTCGTCCAGGGGGAAGCCGAGCTCCCGGTAGAAGAGGATCCGCTGGAGCCGGTCCAGGTCGGACGCGGTGTAGCGGCGGTGTCCCGCGTGGTTGCGCTCGCTGGGGACGAGCAGTCCGATCTCGTCGTAGTGGTGCAGCGTGCGCACCGTGACCCCGGCGAATCCGGCCACTTGGCCGACCGAGTGGACCGAGGAGGTCATGGCCGCTCCTTTCCCGCAGCGGTTCTCCGTACGTGACTCAGCTTGGGTCCTCACGCCGCGTGAGGTGCAAGCGCGACGCCATGGGCGCCCGATATGCCCGTTCCGTGATGTCTGCCTAGGCTGGCGCGGGGGGACGCCGCTCACGAAGGAGTCGCCGATGCCTCCGCTGCACCACGGTCCCGCGGGCCGGTCCCGGGGGCGCGAGGAGCGCCCGATGGCCGTCAACCCGTTCTACGGCGCGGCCGACCCCGCGGCCGGGATGACCGACGCGCCGCCCAAGCACCGGCTGCCGGACGGGCCGCTCGCGCCGATGACCGCGTACCAGCTGGTGCACGACGAGCTGATGCTCGACGGGAACGCCCGGCTCAACCTCGCCACGTTCGTGACCACGTGGATGGAGCCGCAGGCGGACGTCCTCCTGGCCGAGTGCCGGGACAAGAACATGATCGACAAGGACGAGTACCCGCGCACCGCCGAGCTGGAGCACCGCTGTGTCGCGATGCTCGCGGACCTGTGGCACGCGCCGGACCCGATGTCCGCGGTGGGCTGCTCGACGACGGGGTCGAGCGAGGCCTGCATGCTGGCCGGCATGGCGCTCAAGCGCCGCTGGGCGAAGCGGAACGCGGACCGCTACCCCTCGCGCGACGCCCGCCCGAACCTGGTGATGGGCATCAACGTGCAGGTCTGCTGGGAGAAGTTCTGCGACTACTGGGAGGTCGAGGCGCGGCAGGTCCCGATGGAGGGCGACCGTTTCCACCTCGATCCGACGGCCGCCGCCGAACTCTGCGACGAGAACACGATCGGTGTCGTCGGCATCCTCGGCTCCACCTTCGACGGGTCGTACGAGCCGATCGCCGACCTGTGCGCGACGCTCGACGCGCTCCAGGAGCGGACCGGGCTCGACATCCCCGTGCACGTGGACGGGGCGTCCGGCGCCATGGTCGCGCCGTTCCTCGACCCGGACCTGGTGTGGGACTTCCGGCTGCCCCGGGTCGCCTCGATCAACACCTCGGGCCACAAGTACGGCCTGGTCTACCCGGGCGTCGGCTGGGCGCTGTGGCGGGACGCGGACGCGCTGCCCGAGGACCTCGTCTTCCGGGTCAACTACCTGGGCGGCGACATGCCGACCTTCGCCCTGAACTTCTCGCGGCCCGGCGCGCAGGTCGTCGCCCAGTACTACTCGTTCCTGCGGCTCGGCCGGGCGGGCTACCGGGCCGTGCAGCAGGCGTCCCGGGACGTGGCGCGCGGGCTCGCCGAGCGGTTCGAGGCGCTCGGCGACTTCCGCCTGCTCACCCGGGGCGACGAGCTGCCGGTGTTCGCGGTGACGACGGCGCCGGACGTGACGTCGTACGACGTCTTCGACGTGTCGCGGCGGCTGCGCGAGCACGGCTGGCTGGTGCCCGCCTACACGTTCCCCGCGCACCGCGAGGACCTCGCCGTGCTCCGCGTCGTGTGCCGCAACGGCTTCTCGGCGGACCTGGCCGCCCTGCTCGTGGACGACCTGACCCGGATCCTGCCCGACCTGCGCAGCCAGCCGCACCCGCAGGTCCGCGACAAGGACGCGGCGACGTCCTTCCACCACTGACCCCGCACCGGCCCGGTCAGTGCGCGGCGTACGGGTCCTCCCGGCCGTCCGGGAGGATCCCGACGAACGGCTCGCCCTCGCCGGCGAAGGTGTACGCGCCGCCCTCGATCCGGGCGATGAGCGCGCGGGTCCACTCGGCGCCGGTGTCGGCGGTGAACACCCAGTGGTTCATGATCTCGCCGATGTGGCCCAGCCGCTCCGGGCCGCCCTCGGGCGTGTAGTGCTCCGTGACGGACGCGCGCCACTCCTCGATGCGGCGCACCCGCTCCCGGAGCAGTGCAACGACCTCCGCGCGCGGCAGGTCGACCATGAAGCCGAGCGCGGCCGTGAGGGCGTCCGGCCGCTGGTCGTACGCGGTGAGGGACTCGCGCAGCAGGGTCAGGTACTCGCTCGTGCCGCGCTCGGTGACCTCGTACTCGGTGCGGGGCGGGCCGCCGGCCGTCGACGGCGCCACCTCGTGCGCGCGGAGCAGTCCCTGCTTCGCCATCTGCTTGAGCGCGTGGTAGATCGATCCCGGCTTCGCGTTCGACCACTCGTGGGCGCCCCAGTACTCCAGGTCGCTGCGCACCTGGTAGCCGTGCGCGCGGCCGTGCTGCCGTACGGCCCCGAGGACCAGGAGGCGGATCGCTGACATGCGCTCAGCGTAGAACCCGCGGACTTGCGCGGCCCCCGGGGTTGTGCCCTCAGCCCTGCTGCGCGAGCGCCACCAGTTCGAACGCGGTCTTGCCGTCGAGGGACTCGCGGACGATGTCGGCGTGGCCGGCGTGCCGGGCCGTCTCGCGGATCAGGTGCAGGCCGAGCCAGCGCAGCGAGACCTCCTGGCCGTCGGGGAACCAGGGCTCGTCGGGCAGCGGGAAGGTGTCGTCCAGGCTGAGGGCGTCGTGGAAGAACTTCTCGGTGCGCCGCGCCACGTCCGCGTAATAGTCGAGGAGCGACTCGACGGTGTCGGTGCCGTCGATCATCCGGAAGCCGATGCCGTACGACTCCGGGTCGCGCTTCGTGTCGGGCTCGGTGCGGCTCGCCAGGGCCACCCAGCCCTGCTCGACCTCCGCCAGGTGCTTGACGATGCCGCCGAGGGAGAGGGCGCTGGCGCTGGGCTTCGCGGCGGCCTGCTCGTCGGTCAGCCCCAGCAGGGTGCGGCGCACCCCGCCGCGCTGCTCGGCGATGAAGGCCAGGAGCGCGCCGCGCTCGTCACCGCGGGCCTCGGGGTTCACGTGCATGACCATCGGAAACACCTCTCGTCGTTCGCCGTCGTCCCGCCGTCCTGCGCCGGACTCGATGAGAAGAAGCTACGGGCGATGTAGGTCAGATCCTGACCTCTTCACGCGAGTCGGCGCCGGGTTCCGCCGAGTTCTGTAGTCGTGGGACCACCCCGCGTGCACGTGCATCTGCTCATGCAGAAGATCTTGGCCGAGGGCTATGATCCTGATCAGCCGGGGCAGTTGTCCCATGCACCCATGCGCCACGAGAACCACCGGGGGAGCGAACCGTGCACCACGTGTACAACGGCATGGCGGCCACGGAGTTGCACGGAGTGGTCTGGCAGAAGAGCAGGCACAGCAACTCGCAGGGCTCCTGCGTGGAGTTCGCGAAGCTGCCCGGCGGCAAGATCGCCGTACGCAACTCCAACTTCCCCGAAGGCCCCGCGCTCGTCTACACCCCCGCGGAGATAGAGGCCATGCTCCTGGGCGTGAAGGACGGGGAGTTCGACCATCTGACGGTCGCCTGAGCGGCCGTCGGGCGCTCACACCCGGAACAGGGCCCAGACGACCTTGCCGCTCAGCGCGCCGGCCATCGGGTGCCAGCCCCAGCTGTCGCTGAAGGAGTCCACGAGGAACAGGCCGCGCCCCGACTCGGCCGAGAAGTCCTCACGTACGTCGGCCTCGCGGGCCACCGGGCTGTCGTTGCTGGGGTCGCGCACCGCGCACACCACGCGCGAGGCCCAGCGCATCAGATGCAGCCGCACCGGCGGGTCCTGGTCGTAGGGCGTGTCCGCGGGCAGCGCGTGCCGCAGCGCGTTGGTGACGAGTTCGGAGACGACCAGACAGATGTCGTCGAAGCGCTCGGGCACGTCCCAGTCGCCGAGCGTTCTGCGGCTGAACTCCCGTGCGCTGCGCACCGCTTCGTACCGTGCGGGCAGGGCGCAGGATGCGGCGCTGGACACCGCGGAGGGGTCGAGCGGGGGAAGACTCTGCCTCAACGCGTCGAAAGGCTCGAGCATGGTCGATCCGTTCGTCCCCATGCGAGGCACTCCCCATTTTCGCAGTACGTAGCGAGCGGTGGTGGCGACCATGGTTCCGAATGCGCAGAACGGATGCAAGGGCAGATGCACGTGCACGCGCCGGAATTGGCCGTTCCCGTACCGCTTCTTGCTCATTTCTTCCCACGACTTCTTCCAAGTTCTCACGCCTCGCTTTCGCCTCTTCTCCCTTTCCGTAACCACGCGAGTACGGGCCGGAGCGTTTTAGTGGCAGACTTCGGGCCCTGATGGATCAGGGAGGTTGGACGACGTGACCGCTGGGGAGTCCTGGGCGTCGCCCCAGGCGCTGGGGCCGGGGGGCGGCTCGGTGGTGCGGCGCATCCTGCTGGGCTCGCAGCTGCGGCGCCTGCGGGAGTCGCACGGCATCACCCGCGAGGCCGCCGGCTACTCGATCCGCGCCTCCGAGTCGAAGATCAGCCGGCTGGAGCTGGGCCGGGTGAGCTTCAAGGCGCGCGACGTGGAGGACCTGCTGACCCTGTACGGGGTCACCGACGGTGCCGAGCGCGAGGCCCTCCTCTCCCTCGTCAAGGAGGCCAACTCCACGGGCTGGTGGCACAGTTACTCCGACGTGCTGCCCGGCTGGTTCCAGACCTACGTGGGCCTGGAGGCCGCCGCCTCGCACATCCGCGGCTACGAGGCCCAGTTCGTGCACGGCCTGCTGCAGACCGAGGCGTACGCCCACGCGGTCGTCGAGCAGGGCATGCGCGGCGCCGCCCCCGAGGACGTCGACCGGCGCGTGGCGCTGCGGCTGGAACGGCAGAAGCTGCTGGTCGCCGAGCAGGCCCCGGAGCTGCACGTGGTGCTCGACGAGGCCGCGCTGCGCCGGGTGCACGGCGGGCCCGAGGTGATGCGCGGGCAGCTGCGCCACCTGATCGAGCTGGCCGAGCGGCCCCGGATCACCCTCCAGATCATGCCGTTCGACCGCGGCTGGCACGCGGGCGAGTCCGGCAGCTTCACCCTGCTCACGTTCCCCGAGTCGGACCTCTCCGACGTCGTCTTCCTCGAACAGCTCACCAGCGCCCTGTACTTGGACAAGCGCGAGGACGTCACCCAGTACGAGAAGGCGATGGCCCTCCTCGCCGAGCAGTGCCCGGATCCGGCGGAGAGCATCGGACTGCTGCGCCGGTTGCTGACCGAATTCGCCTGAATGCAAAGTGAGTTGGCCGATCTCTTTCCATGACTGACCGGTGCCGGACGTACGATGACGTCCCATCAGCTGTCCGGCGCTTCAGCAAGGGATTTGCCATGACGTCACCGTCCCCGCACACGTACTTCACCGATCTGGACCGGCAGTACATCGACGGCACGTGGCGCGAGGGGCGCGGGTCGTGGGACATCATCGACTTCAACCCGTACAACGGGGACAAGCTGGCGTCGATCACCGTCGCGTCCGTCGAGGAGATCGACGAGGCGTACCGGGCGGCCGAGCGGGCGCAGAAGGAGTGGGCGAAGACCAACGCGTACGCGCGCCGGATGGTCTTCGAGCGGGCGCTGCGCCTGGTCGAGGAGCGCGAGGACGCGATAGCCGAGGCGATCATCGACGAGCTCGGCGGCACCCGCGTCAAGGCCGGTTTCGAGCTGCACCTGGCCAAGGAGTTCCTGCGCGAGGCGATCCAGCTGGCGCTGCGCCCGCAGGGCCGGGTCATCCCCTCCCCCGTGGACGGCAAGGAGAACCGGGTCTACCGGGTGCCGGTCGGTGTCGTCGGCGTCATCTCCCCCTTCAACTTCCCCTTCCTGCTCTCCCTGAAGTCGGTCGCGCCCGCGCTGGCGCTCGGCAACGGCGTCGTGCTGAAGCCGCACCAGAACACCCCGATCGTGGGCGGCTCGCTCGTCGCGAAGATCTTCGAGGACGCGGGCCTGCCCGCCGGTCTGCTCAACGTCGTCATCACCGACATCGCCGAGATCGGCGACGCCCTGCTCACCCACCCCGTGCCGAAGGTCATCTCCTTCACCGGCTCGGACAAGGTCGGCCAGCACGTGGCGACGGTGTGCGCCTCCCAGTTCAAGCAGGCGGTCCTGGAGCTCGGCGGCAACAGCGCGCTCACGGTCCTCGACGACGCCGACGTCGACTACGCGGTCGACGCGGCCGTCTTCAGCCGCTACGTGCACCAGGGCCAGGTCTGCATGGCCGCGAACCGCATCCTGGTCGACCGCAAGGTCGAGAAGGAGTTCACGGAGAAGTTCGTCGCCAAGGTCAAGACGCTGAAGGCGGGCGACCCGCGCGACCCGTCGACCGTGATCGGCCCGGTCATCAACTCCACCCAGGCGGACGCCCTTTCGGCGGTCGTCGAGCAGGCGGTCGCGGAGGGCGCGACGGCGCTCGTGCGCGGAGCGGTGGACGGCAACCTGGTCGAGCCGGTCGTCCTGGCCGGCCTGCCCGCCGACTCCCCCGTCCTGCGCCAGGAGATCTTCGGCCCGGTCGCGCTCCTCATCCCCTTCGACGGCGACGAGGAGGCGGTGCGGATCGCGAACGACACCCCGTACGGGCTGAGCGGCGCCGTGCACACGGGCGACGTCGAGCGGGGCGTGGCCTTCGCGCAGCAGATCGACACCGGCATGATCCACGTCAACGACGGCACCGTGCACGACGAGCCGCTGGTCGCCTTCGGCGGCGAGAAGCGCTCGGGCATCGGCCGGCTGAACGGCGAGGCGACGGTCGAGGCGTTCACCACGCAGAAGTGGATCTCGGTCCAGCACGGGCGCTCGCAGTTCCCGTTCTGACGCCGTCCCGGCACGAGAACCAGCAGGCCCGGCCCCGGAAGGGGTCGGGCCTGCTGTCTTCGCCGGATTCAGCCGCGGGGCCGGCCGCGAGGTCAGCCGCCGTAGCGGCGCCGGAAGGCCTCGACGCGGCCCTCGGTGTCCAGGACCCGCTGCTGGCCCGTGTAGAAGGGGTGGCTCGCGTCGGAGATCTCGACGTCGAACACGGGATACGTGTTGCCGTCCGACCACTCGATCGTCCGGTCCCCGAGCTTGTCGGAGGCGGTGATCGTCGAGCGGGTCAGGAAGGCGCTGCCCGCCGCGCGGTCGCGGAACACGACCGGGGCGTACTCGGGGTGGATGCCGTTCTTCATGAAAGTCAGCGCTCCTCTCGGAAGTCGACGTGCCGGCCCGCGACGGGGTCGAACTTGCGCAGGGTCAGGCGGTCGGGGTCGTTCCGCCGGTTCTTGCGGGAGACGTAGGTGTAGCCGGTCCCGGCGGTGGACCTGAGCTTGATCACCGGTCGGAGTTCGTTGCGTGCCATGGACCCCAGTATATGAAAATGACTGCCGTTTTCAATAGCGCGCCGGGAGAGGTACGTCACCATGGCGGGGCGTGACGGCTGGTAACTTGCTGCGGCGGTCGCACGACGGGAGCGACCGCTGTGACAGCCGTGAAACAGGGGGAAGTTGTGCGTATCAGGAACGTACGGATCGTCGCGGGCGCCGCGGCCGTCGTGGCGGCGCTGGCCGTGACGGGCTGCAGCAGCGACAGCGGTGGCGGCAAGAAGGACCGGGGCTCCGACAGCGGCTCGTCCTCGTCGGCCGACGGCGGCTCGACCGGCGGCTCGTCCGGCTCCGCGGGCTCCGTGAAGGACACCGAGGGCATCTGGAGCGCCACGAGCGGCGGGCAGCCCGTCGTGCTCGTCGTCGGCGGCAAGCAGGCCTCGCTCAGCACGGGTGACGGGCACCTGTGCTCCGGCACGGTGTCCGACGGGGCCGCGCCGACGTTCGTCCTCAAGTGTGCGGACGGCAGCACGGACCGGACGACCGGCAAGGTCGAGTCCAACGACGGCAAGTCGATGCAGGTCAGCTGGGACGGCGGCAAGACCGACGCCTTCACCAAGTCCGAGGACGGCAAGCTCCCGACGGGCCTCCCGACGGGCCTCCCCACGGGCTGACCTCCGGTCGAACCCGGCCAGGCCCGTCTCGTAGGAGGCTGCCGGCCGGTGGGGGCTGGTCGCACAGTTCCCCGCGCCCCTGAAATGCATGGCGCTGCGCGCCGCATTTCCCCGATGAAGGCTGCGCGCAGCGCATGCCTTCAGGGGCGCGG
>NZ_JBHYTK010000228.1:0-9912 GCF_042749255.1 Streptomyces sp. NPDC059524
CCGCTCTCTCGCAGTTTGTCACTAGTGTCAACCCCCTCTCACCACCCCACCGCAGCGCGCCCCTCAGTATTTTTCGTCCCCCGCGCGGGCCCCCGGCCTCCCAGAGGACACACCATGCTGATCCTCTCTGTCCTGCTCGAGGACTCCGCCCGCACGCACCCGGACCGGGACGCGGTGGTCCTCGGCCCGACCCGTCTCACCTACGCCCAGGTCGACGCCGCCGCGAACCGGGTGGCCGGCCTGCTCGTCGACCGGGGCGTCCGGCCCGGCGACAAGGTGGCGCTGAGCTGCCCCAACCTGTCCCACCTCCCGATCGGGAGCAGATGGCGGGCTACAAGTCCCCGCGCCTGATGGAGATCGTCGAGGCCCTTCCCATGCCCCCACCGGAATGGGCCTCAAGCGCGCACTCACGTGACCGGCCCGGACAGCGCGCCGGCCTGACGGCTCATCAGCACCACTCGCATCCCACCCCCCGTTGTGTACGCCTTCCTTCCCCTCGAAGAGAGTTACCGTGCCCTCCGCATCCCCTCAGCGCACACCCCGTGACACACGGACGCTGATCACCGTCAACGCGCTGCCGCTCGCCATCGGCGTGCTGCTCTCGTGCTCCACGTCGCTCGGCGAGATCTCCGTGTACGGACGTCTCACCCTCGGCATGGCGTGGGCACTCGCTCAGCTCGCCGTCCTCATCGGCGCGACCTGCTGGTACGAGAACCGGGCCGCATCCGGGGGCACGTGGTGACGACGTACCTCCTGAGCGCCGGCTCGCCCGACCTCATAGGCTCCGCCGCACGGGGTGCGGTCATCAGCGCCTTTCTGGTCTTCATCGGCCTCTGCCTGCTGTGGGTCTTCACCCTCGCCACCCAGGACGACGATCCCGAATGCCTCTACGTCGCCGACCGGTCCCTTCCGCCTGTGTTCAACGGCGTCGCGATGGCGGGGGAACAGATCACCGTCGTCATTCTGGTCTCGATGCCCGGAGCGATCGCCCTCTTCGGCTACGACGGAGTCTCGGCCGCCGTCGACAGCGCCCTCGCACTCGGTGTCTTCCTTCTGCTCGCCCCCAGGATTCGCGAGACGCGCCGCTACACCCTGGGCGAGCTGTTCTCACTGCGTGCCGAAGGGCCGGGTGCGCGGATCGCCGGTGCGGTGGTGACACTGTGCGTCGCCGTGCCTCTGCTCATGGTCCAGCTGCGCGCCGGCGGCATCACGGCCGCCCTGCTGATCGGCATGCCCACCGAGACGGCCCAGGTGGTGTGCACGGTGATGATGGGGTGCCTCATCGCATGCTTCGCCGGCGTCGCCGATCTGCGTGGCACCAGTTTCATACAGGTCGCCAAGGTGCCCGTCGCCCTGGCGGCGCTCGCCGCGACGACCCTGCTGGCACTCCGCCGGTTCCACTGGGACCCCGCATCCCTGTTGTCGGCAGCCATGGACAAGAGCGTGTCACCGCACGGGTACCTCAGCCCCGGACTGTGGGCGCAATCCGCCCACGTCGGGCCGCTCGGCACGGTCAGCGACCACATCGTCGTCATCCTCGGCACGGCGATGATGCCCCACCTGATCCTGCGCGTCAGCGCCAGCCGGGACGTGCCCGCCGCCCGGCGCTCACTGAGCATCGCCGTGGGACTGAGCGGTCTCTTCTTCCTGCTGCTGATCACGACCGGCTTCGCCGCGACCGCGGTGGTGGGCAGCGAACAGATCGGGGCGGTCGACGCTCTGGGACAGGGAGCGCCGATCCTCCTGGCATCGGGTGTCCTGCCCGATCACTCCACGGGTCGGATCGTGCTCATCACGCTGGTGGCCTGCGTCGCCTTCCTCGCCGTCCTCACAGCCGTGGCCAGCGTGACCTTCGCCGCCGCCGTCTCCGTGACCCGCGACCTGGTCGGGCACAAGGGCCGCACCCTGCTCAGGATCGAAGAGCCGACCGTCCTGCGGATATCCGTCGTCGCGATCTGCGCCGTGAGCCTTCTCCTCACCACAACCGTGCACCGCTACCCGATCGAATTCCTTCTCGCGTTCTCCCTGAGCCTGGCCGCGACGTGTGTGTTCCCCACGCTCGTCTACTCCTTCCTCTGGAGCGGCTTCGACCGCCGAGGGCTGCTGTGGCTGGTCTACGGAGGTGTGTCCCTCTGCGTCCTGCTGACGCTCTTCTCCCCCGCTGTGTCCGGGACGGCCTACTCGCTACTGCCGGACCAGGACTTCGAGCTGTTCCCTCTCCACACCCCCGGCGTTGTCTCCGTCCCAGCGGCCTTCCTCCTCGGATGGCTCGGTAGCGCACGTCCGTGGGAGCGGTCCGCACGGACCGGGCACGCGGCGGTGAACGAGGTACGCGGCGGCTGACGCGCGAGCAAGTTTCCCGCCGTGGTCCAAGGGGCGCGCGCCGGAGGCTTCCCGTACATTCGCACTATGGGAACCGACGTCGATGCGTTCCTTGGTCAGCTGGCCCGCCATCTGCGGCCCCAGGTGAGAACGCTGGCCGGACTGCAGCTCCAGCGCCTGACCGGTGAGCTCCCCGAGCTGTCGGAGGAGGCGGACATCGCGGCGCTGACCCTCGAAGAGACGACCCAGCATGTCAGCGCCTTTCTCGATCTGCTGGAGACCCCTGCTGACGCGAGCGCGTCGAAGACTCCTCCCGCCGCACTGCACATAGGCCGCCTCTACGCCCGGCAGGGGATCTCGTTGAGCCGGCTGCTCCGTGGCTACCGGCTCGGCCACCTCAGCATGCTCGAACTGATGGAGGCCGAAGCGCCCCGGCTCACCGGTGACTGGCACCTCATCCACCTGGTCACGATGAGGCTGGTCTCGATCGGCTTCACCTACGTGGACCGGTCCTCGGAAGAGGTCGTGGCCGCGTACATGGAGGAGCGTGACCTGTTGATGCAGGGCCGGCTCGCCCTCACCAACCGGGCGAGCAAGCGGATCGGGACCACGCTCGACGTCACCCGTACCGCGGAGGAACTGACCGAGGTCTGCACAGAGGACTTCGCCGATTTCGTCACCGTCGACCTCTTCGACTCCGCCCTGCACGGAACCGGCACGGGTTCACCGGAGGTCCCGACGCTGCACCGAGTCTCCCAGCGCTCCGTCCTCGACGGCTGTCCGGAGTCCCTGCTCCGCGTAGGTGAGACACATTCCTACCCGGAGGACTCGGAACCGGCCCGTGCACTGGCGACCGGACGGTCCGTCCTCCACCACATCACGGGTGCCGAGACGCCCCCGTGGATGGCACCGTCCGAGCCCCACGGCCGGGCATTGCGCGCCCTCGGCGTCCACTCGGCTCTCCTCGTGCCCCTGCACGCCCGCGGGCACACCCTGGGTCTGGTGCAGTTCGTACGCCACAGCACCTCGGTCCCCTTCAACGGCGACGACCTCCTGCTGGCGCAGGAGATCGTCTCCAGGGCGGCGGTGTCCATCGACAACGCCCGCCGGTACACCCACGAGCGTGCCACCGCGCTGACCCTTCAACAGAGCCTGCTGCCGCGGCACACGGTGAAGCAGTCGGCCGTCGAAACGGCCTCTCGTTACCTGCCCGCCGGATCCCGCGCAGGTGTGGGCGGTGACTGGTACGACGTGATTCCGCTGTCCGGTGCCCGCGTCGCGCTCGTCGTCGGCGACGTCGTCGGCCACGGCCTGCACGCCGCCGCCACCATGGGTCGGCTCCGCACGGCCGTCCGGGCCTTCGCCGACATCGATCTCATGCCCGATGAACTCCTCACGCATCTGGACGATGTGGTCATCCGGATGCAGCGCGAGGAGTCGCGGGACGAGGGCGAGACCAGCGCCACCTGCCTGTACGCGATCTACGATCCTGTCTCCCGCCTGTGCTCCCTCGCCAGCGCCGGCCACATCCCGCCGACCGTGGTGGCCCCCTCGACGACCGGAGAGGCCACCGGTGCCTCCGGCGTGGTCGAGGTGCCGGTCGGCCCGCCGCTCGGTCTGGGCGGACTCCCCTTCGAGACCGCCGAGTTCGAACTTCCGGAGGGCAGCCTGCTGGTCCTGCACACCGACGGGCTGATCGCCGACCGCTCGCGCGACCTGGACCTCGCGCTCACGACGCTGCACGAAGTCCTCGCCTCCGCGCCGGCGTCGCTGGAGGAGACCTGCGACCGGCTGCTGGCCGCGCTGTTGCCCGGCCGCCCGGCCGATGATGTCGCCCTGCTCGTCGCCCGGACCCATGCCCTCGATCCGGACCACGTGGCCACGATGGACCTCCCGTCCGATCCGGCGGCCGTGGCCGGGGCTCGCGCGTTCGCGTCCGACGTACTGACGGCGTGGGGGCTGGAGGAGCTGGACTTCACCACGGAGCTGGTCGTCAGCGAACTGGTGACGAACGCGATCCGCTACGGCAAGAGCCCCATCCAGTTGCGGCTGGTCCTCCAGTCGACGCTGACCTGCGAGGTCTCCGACGCCAGCAGCACCGCCCCGCATCTGCGCCGCGCCCGGACCTTCGACGAGGGCGGTCGCGGCCTGCTCCTGGTGGCCCAGCTCACCGCTCGCTGGGGCGCACGGCACCGGCGCGACGGGAAAGTCATCTGGGCCGAGCAGGATCTCCCCGCGGGCAGCGGGTCCGCCCGCCCGGCGCCGGAGGCTTCGCGCGAGCCGACTTGATCGGTCGACTGAGTCGATACCATGGGCGCATGGCTCATGTCTCCGCGGCCGAGCGCCGCCCCCAGTTGATCAAGGCGGCGATCGACCTCATGACCCGCGAGGGCGTCGCCGCGGGGAGCACCCGCGCCATCGCCGCGGAACTCGGCGTGGCTCAGGCCACCGTCCACTACACCTTCGGGACGAAGGAGGACCTGTACCGGGCGGTCATGGACGAGATCACCGACGAGCTGGTCGCTCAGGTGCAGCGGGCGGCACCTGAGGACGCGGACTTCGAGGAGACGTTCAGCGCCTTGGCGGGAGCACTGTGGGGCACCGTGCGCGAGCCGGGGTCGCACCATCAGCTGCTCAGCGAGCTGACCATGTTCGCGCTGCGTGTGCCCGGTCTGAGCGAGGCCCGGCAGGCTCACTACCGGCGGGTCATAGAGGTGACGGCACAGGTGATCACGGAGACGGCGGAGCGGACGGGGCAGAAACTGGCCGAGTCGCCGGAGACGGTGGCCCGGTTCTTCCTCTCCGGCTTCGACGGACTCACCATGCAGGTCCTGCTGTGCCTGCCGGACGAGGCCACGGAACGCACAGGTCTCAGGGCGCTCGTGGCGGCGACCGTGGCACTGGCCAAGGGCGACCTCGACCTCCCCGACGTACCGGTGGCCTGACAGGGCGCGAGAACAGTCAGTGGGCGCACCCGGACAGGTGCGCCCACAACCGTTTCTGCCTCCTCGTGAGAGTCAGCCGGCCCAGACGTCCTCGACGTAGCGTCCGGATCCGACGAGCGCGGCGAGCCATGCCGCGGCCTGCTCGTCGCTCGCGCCGGTGCGCTCGCGGTGGATCGCCATGAACGCCTCCCGTACCGCGGGGGCCATACGGCGGCCGTCGCCGCAGATGTAGACGCGTCCACCCGCCTCAAGGACCGCCCACACCTCCTCGCTCTCGCGGGCGATGCGCTCCTGGACGAAGCGGGCGCCGTTCTCGGGCGCGTGCATGAAGGTGGGGCGCATGCTGACGGCGCCGGCCGCCTCCGCCGCTTCGAACTCGTCCCGGTGCAGGAAGTCCACATCGGGGTGGTCGCAGCCGAAGTAGCAGAGCAGCTTCCCGGTCGAGCCGGCGTGGTGGCGGTCGAGGACCGCGCCACGGAAGGGCGCGAGGCCGGTGCCCGCACTGATGAGGATCACCGGTACGGAGTCGTCCGGGAGGCGGAAGGACTCACTGCACGGCAGAACCCGGCCCTGGATCACATCACCCGCCCGCACCGTCTGCACGAAGTGCGAGGCGATGCCCCGGAAGGTGCCCTCCCCCGACCGGTGCGGCGCGGCGAGCAGCGACACCATCAGGTCGGCCTCGCCGGGCCGGGCCGCGGCGGACGACGAGATCGAGTAGTGCCGGGGACGCAGCACCGGCAGCATCTCCAGGAAGCGTGCGAAGGGCAGCTCGCACGCGGGGTGGCGCTCCAGGAGATCCAAGATGCTCAGCCCCGCGACGGTCACCTGCTCCCGGAAGACCTCGGGATCGGCGGTGGCAAAGGCGGTGAGCGGCTGCTTCTCGGGCGGGCAGGCCGTGTGCTCGGCGAGCACGGCGACCTGCTCCTGGGTGGCGGTGTCCTGGAGTTCGACGAAGTCCGTCAGCAGGCGGCGCAGGGTCAGCGGGCGGTCGACAGGCAGGGCGCCCCGGCTGCGCCGGCGGGCGCGCAGCCGGACGGTGCGGTCGAGGTCGAGGCCGAAGCGGTCGGCGACACGCTGCACGAGGGGCTCGGGATTGCTGGGCAGGACGGCCAGGTGGTCGGCCGTGCGGTAGGTGACACCCTCGGGCAGCCGGAGCCGCAGGAATCGCTTCGAGCGCCCCAACTCATGCTCGGTGTCAACGAGTTCGTACGCCTCGAGGACCTCCATCGGCAGGACACCGTGGCGTTCCGCGAGGCCGCCGAGGACCGACTCGGAGGTCTCTTCCAGCTCATACAGCCCTCCTCCTTCACCGTCGGCCGCCGGTGCGGGGACAGCCGCCTCGCCGGCGACCGCCTCGCCGTACTCCTCCAGCAGGGCCCTCCAGAGGTCGTCCGTCCACGTGTCGACCGCGCCGGCGAAGTCTCCGGCGGCGTCGGCGGCCCCACGCCTCAGGAGCGGGACCGCGCCGGCGGCGATCAGCCGCTCGTCGATCAGCGTCGGGATCCGCTGGTAGGTGGCGGCCCAGTTCCGGTCGCCGACGCCGAGAACCGCGTACCGCAGCCCGACGAGCGAGCCGGGCGCGAGGTTCTCCAGGGAGGCGACGAACTCCGCGGCGTCGTCGGTGGGGCGGCCGTTGTAGGAGGCGGCGACGATGACGAGGGGACCCTCGGTGCCGGCCAGCGTTCCCGCGCGGGCGTCGAGGGAGGCGACGGACGGGGTGAAGCCATGCTCCTCGCCGTCCACGCAGAGGTCGCGGGCGATGCCGGCGCAGGTGCCCAGGTTGGAGCCGTGCAGCAGGGTGAGGGCGGTGCCGCTCGCCCGTCGCGTCACGGCCGTGGTCGGGACCGCGACGGGATCCGCCGTCTGCGCGGCGGGCAGGCGCCGTTCGTCGCTGGTGCGCCGGGCGAGCCGCAGGCTGAATCCCTCGGGCTTGATCGTCAGTGTCGACTTGATCTTCAGCTGGTAGTCGGTGTGGTCGATCAGGCGGTAGCGGTGCACCAGCAGACCGAGCAGCAGGGTGGCCTCGTGGAGTGCGAACTGGCGGCCGATGCAGGCGCGTTCGCCGTTGCCGAACGGCTTGAAGGTGTGGACCGAGCGAGCCGCCTCCCGCTCGGGGGTGAAGCGCTCGGGGTCGAACAGCTCGACGTTCTCGCCCCAGGCCGCGTCACGGTGCAGGGCCGAGGTGATCACCATCAGCGACTCCCCCTTGCGCACGGGGTACTTGCCGCCGATGACGGTGTCCTCGATCGGCTCGACGGCGTACGCGGGAGCCGTCGGCCACAGCCGCAGGCTCTCGTTGAGCACCTGGCGGATGTACGTGAGCTTGCCGATGTCCCCGTACTGGGGGTCCGGGGATTCGGTGTCGCCCCACAGGGCGTCCACCTCGGCCTGGGCCCGGGCGAGCACCTCCGGGTGCTTGGTCAGGTAGTACAGGGCGAAGGAGAGCGCGCTGCTGGTGGTCTCGTGGCCGGCGATCAGGAAGGTGATCACCTGGTGCCGGATGTTGACGTCGTCGAGGGGCTCGCCGGTGACGGGGTCCTTCGTGTGCAGCATCAGCCCCATGAGGTCGTCCGTACTGGTGTCGCCGGAGGCCCGGCGCTCGCGGATCACGTCGTCGACAAGGTCCGTCATCAGGTCGACGTCCTTGCGGAACTGGTCGACCTTCTTCCGCTTGAACAGCTCGGAGCCCGGGATGGACTCGCCCTTCTCCTGGGCGAAGACGAGGGCCCGGGCCATGGCGTCGACGAACGGATGCAGGTCGTCGCGGCGGAAGGACCGAAAGTCGTAGCCGAAGCCGCACAGACCGATCGTGTCGAAGGTGAGCCGCGTCATCTCGTCGGGTACATCCACGGACTGCACCCCGGCCAGCCGGTCCCACTTCCCGATCAGTGAGCGGGCGACCTCGAGCATCGGGGCGTGGTAGCTGCGCATCGCGCCGAGCGAGAACGCGGGCATCAGAATGTCGTGCGCCTTGCGCCAGTTCGGTTCGTGGTTGTACGCGGTGAACAGTCCGTCCCCGGCCATGGCCCGGACCTCGACCAGGTCGGCGTGGACGTGCTTGCGGAAGCGGGTCTCGTCCGAGAGTTCGGTCACGAGGTCCAGGCCGCCGATCATGACGGTGTCCCTCCCGAAGACCCGCAGGCGATACACGGGCCCGAACTCCCTGAACTCCTTGAGCAGGTGGGCCAGGAAGTCCGCACCCGCGGGGAGGTTGAACGCGTGGCCTACGAGGGGCAGCGGGGGGCGCTCGGGGATCGCCCGCGCCGCACCTACGGACACCTGAGTCATGAGCGTGCCTTTCGTTTCACTCCAGCAGTCGCTCCCCAACGTACACACGACTTTGTCGAGTGAACATGTCGACTGACTGTATTGAGAGACACAGTCATCCGGCGGAACTCCACACACCCCTCGAACGTCCCCGAGAAGCGGCTTGACAGTCGATCTCGTCACCAGACACGGTTGAGCGACATGGTCACTCGACCATGTCGTGCGCATGAGCTGAATGCGCGCTTCTCTCCCCGAGCACATCGAGGTTTCCGCATGAACACCATGCTGGCCGGACGGCTGCGCCTGGACACCCGAACCTTCGCCGTCGAGGAGGTCCCGATCCCGGTTCCCGGTCCGGGTGAGGTCCTCGTCGAGGTGCGGGCCGCCGGTGTCTGCCTGTCCGACATCCATCTGATCGACGGCAGCCTGAGCCCCTTCTATCCCGTGCAGGCGGTCACGGAATCCGGCGTCATCACCCCTGGCCACGAGGTGGCCGGCGTCGTCCACACCGTCGGCCCCGAAGTGAAGGGCGACTGGACCCCCGGCAGGCGGGTCGTGCTCCAGGCCGGTCAGGCGTGCGGCGAGTGCGTCGACTGCGCGCGCCACATGGTCTGCCGCCGGCCCGTGACCCGCGGGGTGGACTACGACGGAGGCTGGGCGCAGTACGCCCTCGCCCGGGAGGACACCCTGCTCCCCATCCCGGACCACCTGCCGTTCGACCAGGCCGCGATCATCCCCGACGCCGTCTCCACCCCGTACGCCGCGATCGTGGAGACCGGAGCGGTCCGCCCGGCGCAGGCCGTGGGCATCTGGGGGGCGGGGGGCCTCGGCGCCCACGGCATCCGGCTTGCCCGGCTGGTGGGCGCCGCCCCCGTCATCGCCGTCGACCCCCTGGCTTCGGCTCGTGAGCGCGCACTCCTCTTCGGGGCCGACCACGCGCTGGACCCCACGGCCGGAGACTTCGCCGAGGCCGTGCACGCAGCCACGGCAGGCCGCGGCATCGACGTCGCCTTCGACTTCGCGGGCGTAGGGGCGGCGCGCGCGCAGGCCACGAGCGTGCTCGGCCCGAACGGCGTCCTGGTGCTCGCGGGCCTCACCCCGGAACCGGTCACCGTCGCCGACAGCATCGGCTTCTGCTTCAACGTCCAGCAGATCCGCGGCCACTACGGCTCCGAACCGGAGCACGTGGAGCAGCTCGTCGGCCTGGCCGCCGCCGGACGGATCGACCTCGGCCCGTCCGTGAGCGCCCACATTCCGCTGGCCGAAGCGGCAGACGCCGTCGCCCGGCTGGAGAAGAAGATCGGCGACCCGATCCGCCTCGTGCTCACCCCCTGAGCGGCGGGGGGGGGGGGGGGGGGGCGCGGGGGGGGGGGCC
>NZ_JBHYTK010000229.1:0-9861 GCF_042749255.1 Streptomyces sp. NPDC059524
CAGTTACCCGCGCCCCTGAAATGCATGCCCTTCGGGCTCATTTCCCCGATCAAGGCGCCGGGTCCCTGTCATCGGGGGAAGGCGCGGCGAAGCCGCTGCCTTCCAGGGGCGCGGGGAACTGCGCGACCAGCCCCCACCGGAGCCGCGGCCGAGATCCCGCCTCGGCCCAGGGCGGCTACGCGGCGTCCGGCCCACCCAGGTGCCGCGGAGCCGGAGCCCGCTCCAGTTCGTGACGGAGATCATCCAGTTCGCTGCCCCCGGCCATCTGCCGGGTCAGCTCGTCCAGCGAGATCTCGTCCCGCGCATGGCTGCCGAACATCGCCCCGCGCTTGAGCAGGATGAAGTGATCGCCGACCAGATACGCGTGGTGCGGGTTGTGCGTGATGAGCACCACGCCGAGCCCCGCGTCCCGCGCCGCCGCCACGTACTTGAGGACGACCCCGGACTGCTTCACGCCGAGCGCCGCGGTCGGCTCGTCGAGCACGAGCACCTTCGCGCCGAAGTAGACGGCCCGGGCGATGGCGACGCACTGCCGCTCGCCGCCGGACAGCGTGCCGATCGGCTGGTCCACGTCGCGCAGGTCGATCCCCATGCGGAGCAGCTCCGCGTGGGTGGTGCGGCGCATGAAGTCGACGTCGAGCCGCTTGAACGGCCCGCTCCCCTTCGTCGGCTCGGAGCCGAGGAAGAAGTTCCGCCACACCGGCATCAGGGGTACGACGGCCAGGTCCTGGTAGACCGTGGCGATGCCCCGGTTGAGCGCGTCGCGCGGATTGGCGAGCTTCGTCTCCTCGCCCTCGATGGCGAACGAGCCGGCGTCGTGCTGGTGCAGCCCCGCGATGATCTTGATGAGGGTGGACTTGCCCGCGCCGTTGTCACCGAGGACACAGGTGATGTCCCCCGCGTTCACGGTGAGCGAGACGTCCTCCAGCGCCCGGATGTTGCCGTAGTACTTGCTGACCCCGGCCAGCTCGACCAGCGGCACGTTCGGCTGCTCGCTGTTCTTCTCGCTCACTTGATCGCCTCCGCGCGCTTGCGGACCCACGCGTTGAGCAGGGTCGCGAGGAGCAGCATCGCTCCGAGGAAGAACTTGAACCAGTCCGAGTTCCACTCGGCGAACACGATGCCCTTGCTGGTCATGCCGAAGATCAGCGCGCCGATGGCGGCGCCGACCGCCGAGCCGTAGCCGCCGGTGATGAGGCAGCCGCCGATGACGGCCGCGACGATGTAGATCAGCTCGTTTCCGACGCCCTCGCCGGACTGGACGACGTCGAACGAGAACAGCAGGTGCTGGCCGGAGATCCAGGCGCCGAACGCGACGCCCATGTAGAGGCCGATCTTGGTCTTGTTGACCGGGACGCCGACCGCGCGGGCCGCGTCCACGTCACCGCCGACCGCGAAGATCCAGTTGCCGACCCGGGTGCGCAGGAGCAGCCAGGTGGCCACGAGGACGAGGGCCAGCCACCACAGGATGGTGATCTTGAAGTCGACGCCGCCGATGGTGAACGTGGAGGCGAAGACGTCCTTGGCGGATTCGAAGCCCTCCATGTCGGAGATCGACTTGGTGGAGACGGTGCCGCTGATGAGCTTGGTGAAGCCCAGGTTCATGCCGGTCAGCATCAGGAAGGTGCCGAGCGTGATGATGAAGCTGGGCAGTTTCGTCCGGGTCAGCATGAAGCCGTTGAACGCGCCGATGGCGAGCGTGACCAGGAGCGAGACGCCGACGCCGACCCAGGTGTTGGCCGTCATCTGATAGCTGAACATCGACGAGACCAGCGCGGACGAGGTCACGAGGACACCGGCCGACAGGTCGAACTCGCCGCCGATCATCAGCAGCGCCACCGGTACGGCCATGATGCCGAGGGTCGAGGACGCGTAGAGGACGGTCGCGAGGCTGGAGGCGCGCAGGAAGCTGTCGGCGAAGACCGAGAAGAAGACGAAGACCGCGATGGCGCCGACGACGGAGCCGAGCTCGGGCCGCCCCATCAGTTTCTTCAGCGGCGAGGTCTTGATCAGGCGTTCGTCGAGTCGCTCCGCGGGCTCGCGCCCGGGCTGCTTCTCGGGAACCGTGGTGGTCATCGTGTCCCCCGCTTCGCGAATTCCTCCAGCTCGGCGGCCTGATCCTTGGTCACGATCTGCGGGCCGGTGAGGACCGGCCGGCCGCCGCCGAGCACATTGGCGTTGTACCGGTAGAGCCAGAGCAGGTCGACGGCCTCGTAGCCCTGGAGATAGGGCTGCTGATCGACGGCGAAGCCGAGGTCGCCGCTCTTCAGGCCCTGGGCGACCTTCTCGTTGAGGTCGAAGGTGTCGATCTCGGCCTTGCTGCCCGCGTCCTGCTTGGCCTTGACGGCGGTGGCGGCGAACGGGGCGCCGAGCGTGACGACCGAGTCGATCGACTTGTCGGACTGCAGCTTGGCCTCGATGGCGGACTGCACGTCGGGCATGTTCGTGCCCTCGACGTAGAGGTTCGCCATCTTGCCGTCGAAGGTGGACTTGGCGCCCGCGCAGCGCTGCTCGTGGCCGACGTTGCCCTGCTCGTGCAGGACGCACAGGGCCTTCTTGCGGCCGCGCTTGTTCAGTTCCTCGCCGACCGCCTCGCCCGCGATCGTCTCGTCCTGCCCGATATGGGTGAGGGCGCCGAACTTCTTGGACTCGGCCGAGCCGGAGTTCACCGTGATGACGGGGATGCCGGCCTTGCGGGCACGGGCGACGGCCGCCTTCATCGCGTCGGGCTTTGCGAGTGTGACGATGATGCCGTCGACCTTCTTGTCGACGGCGGCGTCCACGAGCTGCGCCTGCTGCTGGGCCTCGTCGTTGTGCGAGTAGACGAAGTTGATGTTGTCCTTGCGCGCGGCCTCCTCGGCCCCGCTCTGGACGATGTCCCAGAAGGTGTCGCCATCGCCCGAATGGGTGATCATGGCGAAGGTCCAGCGCGGGGTGCTCACCGCCGCCTTGCCCCGCGCGGCACTGGCCTTACGGGCGTCCTCCGCCCGCTTGCCGCCGGTGCTGCTGCATCCCGCCAGCGAGAGGCCGAGCGCCCCCGCTACGGCGATGCTCACCCAGGTCCGAAACCGTGCCACGAGGCCGTGCCCTTCTTGGTCTGCTGCGTCGTTCACCGGGACCGGCGCGCGGCCCGTCCCGGCGGACCGTTCACCGGTCCCCGGGGACCGCTTCGCGGTCCCAAACGCACAAGTATGGGTCACGGGGATCATGCATCCGTTCACCGGGTACCGCGCGCGGTGTACTTCTCCAGGCGCGGTACGTCCTTCCCGGTGACGAGCGCGGGGCCGGTGAGGACGGGCTTGCCGCCGCCCAGCACGTTGGCGTTGGTCCTGTAGAGCCACAGTTCGTCGACGGCGAGATAGCCCTGGAGGTAGGGCTGCTGGTCGACGGCGAAGCCGACCTCCTTCGCCTTGAGGCGGCGCACCACCTCGGCGTTCAGGTCGAAGGTCGCGATCTCCGCCTTGCTGTCCGCGTCGTCCTTGGCCTTGACGGCGAGCGCGGCGATCGGGGCGCCGAGCGCGACGACGGCGTCGATCGACGGGTCGGCCTGGAGTTTGGCCTCGATGGAGGACTGGGAGCTGGGCGCGTTCGTCCCGTCCACGTTCAGGTTCTCGACGTCGCCGTCGAAGGTCTTCTTGACACCGGCGCAGCGCTGCTCCAGCGACACGTTGCCCTGTTCGTGGATGACGCAGAGGACCTTCTCGCGGCCCTCCTTGCCGAGCTGGGTGCCGACGGCCTCGCCGGCGACGCTCTCGTCCTGGCCGATGTGGCTGAGCGCGCCGAACTTCGCGGAGAACTCGGAGCCCGAGTTGATCGACACCACCGGGATGCCCGCCTGCTCCGCCTTCTTGAGGACGGCCTCCATGGCCTCGGGCTTGGCGAGCGTGACGACGATCCCGTCGACCTTCTTGTCGATCGCGGCCTGGACCAGCTCGGCCTGCCCCTTGGCCTCCTTGTCGTTGGAGTAGAGGAAGTCGACGTTGTCCTTCGCGGCGGCCTGCTTCGCGCCCTTCTGCACGATGTCCCAGAAGGTGTCGCCCTCGCCGGAGTGCGTGATCATCGCGATCTTGAGGCGCGGGGTGTCGACGGCCCTGCCGCCCTGTGCGCCCTCGCTCTTGTCCTCGGAGTCCTTGCCGCCCGAGCCGCTGCATCCGGCGGCGAGCGCGATCACCGCGACGAGGGCCGCGGCCGTACGGGCCGTACGCGTCGTGAGCATGGTCGAGCCACCTCTCCTCCGCCGCCCCGTGCGGCTGGAGGATTTTGTAGCGGGGGCCGCGCGGCGCGGTCAATGGAATTGTCAGAACATTCGGACCCCGCGGGCTCGGGCCCGGGGGCCTCAGGGCCGGACGAGGAGCTGGAACTCGAAGGAGTAGCGGGAGGCGCGGTACACGTGGGCGCCGAACTCGACGGCGCGGCCGGTGGCGTCGAAGGTGGTGCGCCGCATGGTGAGCAGCGGCGCGCCCTCCGCCTCGCCGAGGTGTCCGGCCTCGGCGGGGGTGGCGGCGCGCGCCCCGACGGACTGGCGGGCGCTGTGCAGGGTGAGGCCGGCGGAGCGCATCAGCCGGTACAGGCCGGTGGCCTCCAGGCGGGAGTCCTCCAGGGAGAGGAGGCCGGTGGGCAGGTGGTTGCACAGGTACGCGACGGGCTCGCCGTGGGCCAGGCGCAGCCGCTCCACGCGGTGCACCGGCTCGCCCTCGGCCAGTCCGAGTTCGGCGGCGACCTCGGCGGTGGCGGGTACGAGGATGTTGGTGTGGACGCGGGTCTCGGGGCGCTGGCCGGCGGCGGCGAGGTCGTCGTAGAGGCTGCTGAGTTCGAGGGGGCGGCGGACCTGGCTGTGCACGACCTGGGTGCCGACGCCGCGGCGGCGCACGAGAAGGCCCTTGTCGACAAGCGCTTGGATCGCCTGGCGGACGGTGGGCCGGGACAGGCCGAGCCGGCCCGCGAGGTCGATCTCGTTGCCGAGCAGGCTGCCCGGGGTGAGCGCGCCGCGCTCGATCGCCGCCTCCAGCTGCTGGGACAGCTGGAAGTAGAGCGGCACCGGGCTGCTGCGGTCGACGCCGAGCTCCAGGGTGCCGGTCGGATCGGCTACGGGTTTGGCCACGCGGGCGAGGTTAGCGGCGGGAACGGTTGACGGGAAGTCCGGTTGTCCGGACAAAACGGCCGGGAGACGGCGGGGCCGGGCGGACGGGTGTTTGTCAGGACAAAGGATTGACAGGTTCCCGGCGGGGCGGCACGTTGAGTCCCATGCGCATCGGACTGATCGGAACGGGCCGCATCGGCACCTTTCACGCGGGGGTTCTGGAGCGTGAGGTGGGTTCGCTCGTCGTCACCGACGCCGAGCCCGGGCGGGCTCAGGCACTCGCCGAGCGGATCGGCGCGACGGCCGCGCCGAGCGTCGACGAGATCTTCAAGTGGGGCGTGGACGCGCTGGTGATCACCGCCGCGACGGCCGCGCACGCGGAGCTGATCGGGCGGGCGGCGCGGGCCGGTCTCCCCGTCTTCTGCGAGAAGCCCATCGCCCTCGACCTGCCGGGGACGCTGGCCGCGCTGCGGGAGGTCGAGGCGGCGGGCACCGTGCTGCAGCTCGGGTTCCAGCGGCGCTTCGACGCCGGGTACACGGCGGCGCGGGCCGCCGTGCGCGAGGGAAAGCTCGGCCGGGTGCACACCGTGCGCGCGATGACCTCGGACCCGGCGCCGCCGCCGGCCGCGTACCTGCCGCTGTCGGGCGGGCTGTACCGGGACTGCCTGGTGCACGACTTCGACGCGCTGCGCTGGGTGACCGGGCGGGAGATCGTCGAGGTGTACGCGACGGGGTCCGACGCGGGGCCGCCCATGTTCCGCGAGGCCGGGGACGTGGACACGGCGGCGGTCGTCCTGACCCTGGACGACGGGACGCTGGCGACGGCCACGGCGACGCGGTGCAACGGCGCGGGGTACGACGTGCGCATGGAGCTGTCGGGCGAGCGGGACACGGTCGTCGTCGGCCTCGACGACCGCACGCCGATCGCCTCCACGGAGCCGGAGGGGCCGCGGGCCGCGCCCAAGCCGTGGCCCGGGTTCCTGGAGCGGTTCGCCCCGGCGTACGAGGCCGAGCTCAAGGCGTTCGTGTCCGTGGCCCAGGGCGAGCGGGACAATCCCTGCGACGGGTGGGAGGCGCTGGCCGCTCTGCGGGTCGCCGAGGCCTGCGAGCTGTCCCGCGCGGAGCGCAGGGTTGTCCACCTGTCCGAGATCCCCGGCACCTGATCACGCGCTTCCCGTCCGGGTGAGTGCGGGCTCGTGCGCGGCCGCGGGCCGGTGGGGCTTCTCGCGCAGTTCCCCGCGCCCCTGGAAGGCATGCGGCTTCGCCGCGCCTTCCCCAGATGAAAGGCACCCCGCACCTTGATCGGGGAAATGCGGCGCGCAGCGCCTGCATTTCAGGGGCGCGGGGAACTGCGCGACCAGCCCCCACCCACCCGCACCCGGCGACGACCCGGCACCCGCCGAGCTGGAAGCCGAAGCCGCCCCCTACCAGCGGACGCGCAGCTCGCGCACCCCCCGCATCAGCATGCCCGGCAGCCACTGACCAGGCACCTCGTCCAGGCGGAGCCCCGGGCACCGTTCGAGCAGCGCCCGAAGCACGACCCGCCCCTCCAGCCGAGCCAGCGGAGCGCCCAGGCAGTAGTGGATCCCGTGCCCGAACGCGAGATGCCCGCGCGCGTCCCGCCGGATGTCGAAGTCGTCCGGCGCGGGGAACCGCTCCGGGTCCCGCCCACCCGTCCCGATCCCGATGAGCACCGGCTGCCCCTCCGGGATCACCGTCCCGCCGATCTCGACCGGCGCCGCGGAGAAGCGGTACGTGGAGGTCTCGACCGGCCCGTCGTAGCGCAGCATCTCCTCCACCGCCCCGTCGAGCAGCGACATGTCGGCCCGCAGCGCGGCGAGCTGCTCGGGGTGGTCGAGCAGCGCCCGTACGCCGTTCCCGATCAGGTTCACCGTCGTCTCGTGGCCCGCGATCAGCAGCAGGAAGGCCATGCCGCGCAGCTCGGTGGGCGACAGCCGGTCGCCGTCCTCCGCGGTGGTGCGGATGAGGGCGCCGAGCAGGTCGTCGGCGGGGGCGGAGCACCGTTTGTCCTCGATCAACGCGTCGAAGAACTCGATGAGTTCGAGCATCAGGCTGCCGTCGGGCGCCGCGGTCGGCGCCACGACCTCGGTCGACATGCGCCGGAACCGGTCGCGGTCGATGTCGGGCACGCCGAGCAGCTCGCAGATGACGGCGAACGGGAGCGGGAAGGCGAGCGCCTCGATGAGGTCGGCGGAGCCGAGCGGCACCATCGCGTCGAGCAGTTCGTCGGTGATCTTCTGGATGCGCGGGGCGAGCGCCTCCACCCGGCGCGGGGTGAACTCGCGGGTCACGAGGGCGCGCAGCCGGCCGTGCTCGGGCGGGTCGGCGACCAGCAGGTGGCGGCCGATCGGGTCCATCTCCCGTACGCCGGGCGTGGTCTTGACGAGGCTCGGGTGGGTGAACGCGGCGCGGGAGGCCTCGTGCCCGACGACGAGCCACAGGTCCTGACGGGGCTCGGGGCCCGGAACGCGTACGTGGTGGACGGGTCCGAGCTTCCGCAGCCGCTCGTAGGTGGGGTACGGGTCGGCCCAGAACGCCTCGGCTCCGCCCGCGTACTCCTCCAGGTCCACCGGTCCTCGTGCTGAGCCCATGTGCCGTGGCCTCCCTCTTCCCGCCTGTCCGGTCGTCCCTGGTCCAACTCCCCCGGCGCGCCGAGGGTTCCCGAACGTCTGCGCGGAGGTGGTGAATTGAGCCGTCAGGGCGCGTCGAGCAGGTCCGCGTCGTGGACGAGCAGGGCGATCTGCACCCGGTTGTTGAGGTCCAGCTTCGTCATGACGCGGGAGACGTGGGTCTTCACGGTGGCGACGCTCATGTAGAGCGTCGCGGCGATCTCCGCGTTGGACTTGCCGCGGCCCACTTCGAGGGCGACGTCGCGCTCGCGCTCGGCGAGCAGGGCCACGCGCGCGCGGGCGCGCGCGGAGCGGTTCTCGCGCTCGGTCGCGGCGGCGTGGGTCATCAACTGCCGCGTGACGGCCGGGGAGAGGACGGGGTCGCCGGCCGCGACGCTGCGCACCGCGCCGAGGATCTCGGCCGGTGTGGCGTCCTTGAGGACGAAGCCGGCCGCGCCCGCGCGCAGGGCCCGCAGGACCTGTTCGTCGGCGTGGAAGGTGGTGAGGACGACGACCTCGGGGGCGTCGGGCGCCGCGCGCAGCCGCTCCGTGGCGGTGAGCCCGTCCATGACCGGCATCCGGATGTCCATGAGGACGACGTCGGGCCGCGCCGTGGCGGCGAGTTCGACGGCCTGGGCCCCGTCGGAGGCCTCTCCGACGATCTCGACGTCGTCGGCACCGCCCAGCATGAGTCTGAGGCCGGAGCGGACGAGGGCGTCGTCGTCGACGAGCAGCAGTCGGGTCGGGTTCATGTCCCCACCGTAGTCATGTGGTCGTCACCGGGATCATCAAGATCAGGGGCAGGGACGGCGTGCGGCGCCCCGTCGCCGCGCCCGGGTGTCATCAGGGCCACGGGAGCCAGGCCTTCACCGCGAAGCCTCCGTCGGGGGCCGGGCCGTGGTCGAGGCGGCCGCCCGCGAGCGTGGCGCGTTCGGTGAGTCCGATCAGGCCCTGTCCGGAGCCGGGGACGTGCGGGACCGGGCCGGGTGGCGGCGGGTTGGTGACGGTGACGGTGAGCCCGTCGCCGGGGGCGCCGTCGACGGTGACGGTGACCTCGGCGCCGGGGGCGTGCTTGCGGGCGTTGGTCAGGCCCTCCTGGGCGATGCGGTAGGCGGTGCGTCCGACGGAGGCGGGGGCGGCCGCCGGTTCGCGGACCCGGTTGTCGAGGCCGACCTTCATCCCGGCCTCGCGGGACTCGGCGACGAGCCCGTCGAGCGCGGCGAGGGTGGGCTGGGGGCGTCCCGGTTCGTCGCCCTGGTCGCCGGCCCGCAGCACGCCGATGATCTCGCGCAGGTCCTGCAGCGCCTCGTGCGCGCTCTCCCGGATGACTCCGGCGGCGCGGGCGATCTCCGCGCGGGGCGCGTCGGGCCGGAACTCGAGGGCGCCCGCGTGCACGCTGAGCAGGGTGAGCCGGTGGGCGAGGACGTCGTGCATCTCGCGGGCGATGGCCTCCCGGGCCAGGCGCTGGGCCTGTTCGGCGCGGAGCCCGGCCTCGGTCTCGGCACGCCGGGCCCGCTCGCGCAGCGACAGCAGGAGCTGGCGCCGGGACCGGACGAACATGCCCCAGCCGACCACCGTGATCAGCAGGACGACGGTGAACGCGACGGACACCCCGTACGAGGTCCCGGCCTCGGGCCGCCACCAGTAGAAGAGCGGCATGAGGGCCGCCGAGACGCCCGCGACCCAGGCGGCGTCGCGGAACGGGCGGTGCACGGCCACCGTGAAGACCGAGATCAGGACGGCGCCGCCCGCGGTGTTGGAGAGGAACCCGGCCGGGATCATCGCGACCGCGTAGCCGAGCGGCCAGCGCCGCCGCAGCCACACACCGGCGCAGGCGAGGGCGCCGACGGCCTGGTCGAGGAGGGCGACGGCGCGCGGCAGGTCCGGGTCGTCCCAGACCTCCTGGGAGAAGGTCAGCCCGAGGAAGACGGCGATGAGGAAGCAGCCGAAGTCGACGGTCCAGTCACGGGCGGTGCGCCGGCGGCGGCCCGGCCTCCCCTCGGGGTCGAGGTCGAGCTCGTCGGCGGCCTGGGGCAGCCGGCGCCAGGGCGGCCGCGGGCGGTCCGCGGTCGTCGGGGCGGCGCTCTGCCGGGGTGTCTCCATGGTCGACAAATCTACGCACGTCAGCCGGCCGGGGCCGTCTCCTGCGCC
>NZ_JBHYTK010000230.1:0-9776 GCF_042749255.1 Streptomyces sp. NPDC059524
GCGCCGCTCCTGAGGCGCGGGCCCGCGGCCGGTGGTGATCCTTCGGGGCGCATCACCGGCTGACAGGTTCTTCAAAGGTTCTTCATCGGTCCCGGCCTACCTTCGGCCTGCCCGTCGCGATGGCGGTCGGGCGCTACCGGAGAGGTGGGAGAGGCGATGCGGGCGAACCGGGTGGTGGTGGGCGCGGTGGCGGTGGTCACGGCGTTCGTGGTGAGCGGCTGCGGGGGTGGCGGGGGGCCCGAGGTGCCGACGGCCGGCGGGGGCGGAAGCGGGGCTTCGAGGTCGGTGGGGGCGGGCGGCGGCAAGGGCGCGCTCGCGGAGTACGTCGAGGGCAAGCGTGCCTGGGTGAAGTGCATGCGGAAGCAGGGGTTCGACTTCGACGACCCGGACGCGAAGGGGCAGATCGACTTCGGCGGCGCCGAAGAGGTCGGGGCGCTGAAGAAGGACCCGAAGTACATCCCGGCACTGCGGGCCTGCGAGTCCGTCGACCCGCCGATGCCCGAGGGCCTGGAGGAGTCCCTCAATCCCCTCACGCCCGAGGAGATCAAGGTCCGCGAGGAGTACGCCGTCTGTATGCGGAAGAACGGCGCCCCCGACTTCCCCGACCCGGACTCCCGCGGGTCGGACGACGCGGCCCCCGATTGGGACCAGGATTCAGCCGGCGCCAAGCGCGCCACCCGGATCTGCGGGCCGATCATCGGCACCCCGGACAACCCGCCCCCGGCCAAGGGCTGATGATGAGCGAGGCAGAGACCTCTGTCCCTCGTGTCCGGCGCGGCCGGCGTGCGGTGCTGATCGGCGCGGCCGTCGCCGTCGTGGGCGCGGTCGCCGTCGTCGGCACCCTGGGACTCGGTGGGGGCGAGGGCCGTGCTCCCGATGCCCCGCCGCGGGCCGGCTCCCTCGTCCCGGTGACCCGGGCGACCCTGACCGAACGCACCACGGTGGACGGGACGTTGGGGTTCGGTGCCGAGTTCTCCCTGCCGGTCAAGGCGACCGGAACGGTCACCTGGCTGCCCGGGCGGGGCACACGGGTGGAGCGCGGCGGCACGCTCCTGCGCGTCGACGACCGGCCGGTGGTCCTGATGTACGGCTCCCTGCCGATGTACCGGGACTTGGGGATGAACGCCGAGAAGGAAGAGGAAGAAGAAGACGGGAGGGAAGAGCAGGGGGTGAGTGAGCGAGGGGGCAAGGAGAGGGCTCCGGAGCCCGCCGGGGCGCCGGCTCCGCGCGAGCTCCGGGGCGCGGACGTCCGGCAGTTCGAGGCGAACCTCTCCGCCCTGGGCTACTCCGGCTTCACGGTGGACGAGCGGTTCACCGAGGGCACCGCCGCCGCGGTCGAGCGCTGGCAGAAGTCCCTCGGCCTCGAACAGACCGGCACCGTCGGAGTAGGCGACGTCGTGTACGCCGCCGGCCGGGTCCGCATCGGGCGGGCGGGCGGACGGCCGGGCTCGGCCGTCGGCGAGAACACCCTCGCCTACAGCGGGACGGCGCGGAAGGTCGTCGTCGACGCCTCGGCCGCGGACGCCGCCTGGGCGGTGCGCGGCGCGGCCGTCACCGTCGAACTCCCCGACGGCAAGGCCGTGAAGGGCGAGGTGGCGTCGGTCGGCAAGGAGGCGTCCGCGCCCGAGGGGGGCGGAGGCGAGAGGGCCGCGGGCAGCGGTGCGACGGTGCCCGTGACCATCACCGTGCGGGACCAGAAGGCGCTGGGGCGGTTGGAGAGCGGGCCGGTCACGGTCGAGTACGTGGGGCGCGAGGCCAGGGACGTACTGAGTGTTCCGGTCTCGGCGCTCGTCGCCCTCGCGGAGGGCGGGCACGGGCTGGAGACCGCGGACGGCCGGTTCGTCGCCGTGCGGACCGGGCTGTTCGCCGACGGGGATGTGGAAGTCGGCGGTCCCGCGGTCCACGAGGGCATGAAGGTGAGGATTCCGGAGTGAGCAGGGATCATCGAAGAGGGGCCGCGGCGGTCGTGGAGTTCGAGGGCGTCTCGCGGACCTACCCGGGCGGCGTGACGGCCGTACGGGACGTGAGCCTGCGTATCGGGCGGGGCGAACTCGTCGCGATCGTCGGCCCGTCCGGTTCCGGGAAGTCGAGCATGCTCCATCTCATGGGCAGCCTCGACCGGCCCTCGGCCGGGCGGGTGCTGGTCGACGGCCACGACGTGGCGGGGCTGTCGGACCGGGAGGTGTCCGCGCTGCGGGCCACCCGGATCGGCTTCGTCTTCCAGCAGTTCCACCTCGCGGTCGGCGTCCCCGTGCTCGACGCGGTGGCCGACGGACTGCTCTACGCGGGCGTGCCGTGGCGCCGCCGCCGCGCCAGGGCGGCCGCCGCGCTGGAACGGGTCGGGCTCGGCCACCGCGTCCACCACCGGCCGCACCAGCTCTCCGGCGGCGAACGGCAGCGGGTCGCCGTGGCCCGCGCGGTGGTCGGTGAGCCCGCCGTACTGCTCGCCGACGAGCCGACCGGCAACCTGGACTCGGTCTCCGGCTCGACCGTGCTGACCCTGCTGCGGGAGCTGAACGCGGCCGGCACGACCGTCGTCGTCATCACCCACGACCGCGAGATCGCGGACGGGCTGCCGCGCCGCATCGAGATGCGTGACGGCCGCCTGGTCGCCGACACGGCGCGCGGTACGAGGATCGGGGCACCCCGATGACGGACGACGGCACGACGAACGCGGCACGGTGCGCGCCCGAGCGGTCCCGGCCGCGCACCGCCCGCCTCGGACCGGCCGATGTCGTACGGCTCGGCGGTGCCGGCCTGCGGACGCGGCCGCTGCGGGTCTTCCTGTCCGCGCTCGGGATCGCCATCGGCGTCGCCGCGATGATCGCCGTGGTCGGCATCTCCGGGTCGGGCCGGGCGGAGGTGGACCGGCGGCTCGACGCCCTCGGCACGAACCTGTTGCGGGTCGCGCCCGGTGAGAAGCTCGCCGGGGGCAGGGCCGAACTGCCTGCGGAGTCCGTGACGATGATCCGCCGCGTCCCGCCGGTCCGGCAGGTCGCCGCCACCGGCACCGTGGACGCCAGGGTGTACCGCAACGAACGGATCTCCGTGGGCCGCACCGGTTCGCTGTCGGTCCTCGCGGCGGGCCCGGATCTGCTGCGGGCCGTCGGCGGGCACGTGCGCAGGGGCCGGTGGCTGGACTCCGCGACGGAGGACTATCCGGCCGTGGTGCTCGGCGCCACGGCCGCGCGGCGCCTCGACGTGTACACCCCGGGTACCCGGGTCTGGCTCGGCGGCCGGTGGTTCTCGCTGGTCGGCGTCCTCGAACCGGTGCCGCTGGCCCCGGAGATCGACAGCGCGGCCCTGGTCGGCCGGCCGGCGGCGAAGACGTATCTCGGCTTCGACGGGCACCCGTCGACCGTCTACGTCCGGGCGGAGGACAGCCAGGTCGCGTCCGTGCGCGCGGTCCTCGCGGCCACGGCCAATCCGCAGAAGCCCGGCGAGGTGCGGATCTCCCGCCCGTCCGACGCACTGGCGGCCCGCGAGGCCACCGAGTCGGCGCTCACCGGGCTGCTCCTCGGCCTCGGCGCGGTGGCGCTGCTGGTCGGCGGGGTCGGGGTGGGCAACACCATGGTCATCTCGGTCCTGGAACGCCGCCCGGAGATCGGGCTGCGCCGGGCGCTCGGCGCGACCCGGGGCCAGATCCGCACCCAGTTCGTGACGGAGTCGCTGCTGCTGTCCCTCCTCGGGGGACTCGGCGGCACGCTCCTCGGAACGCTGATCACGACGGGCTACGCGGTCGGCCGGGGCTGGCCGACCGTGGTCCCGGCCTGGGCGAGCGCGGCGGGCATCGGCGCGACCCTGCTGATCGGCGTGATCGCCGGACTGTATCCGGCGGTGCGGGCGAGCCGGCTGCCACCGACGGAGGCGCTGTCCGGCACGTGAGCCGCGCACCGTGCCTTGCCCGTACGGTGACCTCCGCTGTACGCCGCCCCCCCTGGACATCATCGACAGATCCGACCCGAGGAGCGCCCCGTGATGAGTTTCCGGCTGCGGGTGCTCGGCCTGGTCCTGCTGGTCGCGCTGACCGCCACCGCCGCGACCGCCTGGCTGACCCTGCGCCAGGCGAACCGCCAGGTCCGGGAGACCGTCACCGCCGGACAGCAGGAGGTGAACCGGATCACCGGCGCACTGCGCGCGTACGGGTTCGCGCACGGGACCTGGGACGGGCTCTCTCCGACGGTGCGCGCGCTCGCCGAGGACACCGGGCAGCGCGTCCGGGTCGCCACCGAGGCCGGCGCGCTGCTCGCCGACTCCGACGCCCTGGCGGGCCGCGAGCCGCGCGCGCCGGGCAGCAGACCACCGGTACCGGTCGACGCGCGGCCCGTCCTGCGGATCCCCGAGGACCAGGTGCCCCGGCTCTCGCTCAAGCTGACCAGCGCGGCGCTCGCCGACTACCGCGTGGCGCTCGCCGACGGGACCTGCCTGACCCGCGCGGGCGCCACGGTGACGGCCCGGCCGGGGCCGCTCGGCGTCCCGCGCGTCGCCACGGACCGGCGGCCCGCGCAGTGTGCGCAACCGGCGCCCGGCGTCGCGGTCGGGGCCGACACCCCGCGGGATCTGGCCGCGCTGCGCGGCTGCGAGTCCGAGCGGCCCGTCAAGGCCTGTCTGCAGCGGGTCTTCGACGAGCGGACCGCAGCGCTGGCCCCGCCCCGCCTGGAAGTCCGCCTCGGCTACCGGGACGAGTCCCCTCCGGCCCTCGCCGCCGCGCCGACCGTGGCCGTCGCGGCCGGGGTCGCCCTGGCCGCCGTGCTCGGCGCGCTGCTCCTGAGCCGGGCCGTGCTGCGTCCGGTGCGGGCCATGACGGTCGCCGCGAAAGGGCTCGGCGCGGGCGATCTGGGACGGCGCGTCCCCGTGTCCGGGCGGGACGAGATCGCCCAACTGGGCGGCGCCTTCAACCGCATGGCCGACTCCATCCAGGCCGGCGAGGACCGCCAGCGGCGGCTGACCGGGGACATCGCGCACGAGCTGCGCACCCCGCTGGCCAACCTGCGCGGCTATCTGGAGGCGCTGCGCGACGGAGTCGTCGAGCCGACGCCCGAGCTGCTGGCCTCGCTGCACGAGGAGACCCTGCTCCAGCAGCGGATCGTGGACGATCTCCAGGATCTGGCGCTCGCCGAGGCGGGGGCGCTCACGTACCACCGGTGCGAGGTCGAACTGCGGGAACTCCTCGGCACGAGCCGCACCAGTCATCGCGCCCAGGCCGAAGCGGCGGGGGTCGCCCTGGAGCTGGAGGCGCCCGGTCCGGTGTCCGTGCACGCCGATCCGGACCGGCTGCGGCAGGTGCTCGGCAACCTGGTCGGGAACGCGCTGCGGGCCACAGGGGCCGGCGGCACGGTGACGCTGACGCTGGTCCGGCGCGGTGAGCTGGCCGTCGTCGAGGTCCGGGACACCGGCACGGGGATACCGGAGGCGGATCTGCCGCATCTCTTCGACCGGTTCTGGCGGGCCGATCCCTCGCGGGGCCGGACGACCGGCGGCAGCGGTCTCGGTCTGTCGATCGCCCGGCAGATCGTCACCGACCACGGCGGGACGATCGAGGTGCGCAGCACCGTCGAAACGGGCACGGCGTTCACCGTCGCGCTGCCCGCGGTGCCGGAAACCGGCGCCGGGTCAGGGGCCTTCGGCTGAGTCGGTGCCGTCCGTGCCGTCCGTGCCGTCCGCGAGCCGGTAGCCCCGTCCGTACACGGTCTCCACGTGGCGCGGACGGGACGGGTCGGCCTCCAGTTTGCGCCGCAGGTTCATCACGTGGGCGTCCACGGTGCGCGCGAGCACGTCCCGGTCGAAGCCGAAGGCGTGCTCGATGATCTGGGCGCGGGTGAAGACCCGGCCCGGTTCGCGGGCCAGTGTCTCCAGGACGGCGAACTCCTTGGCGGTCAGCGTCACGGGCCGCCCGGCCACCCGGACCTCGAAGCGTGCGGCGTCCAGCTCGACCTCGCCGACCCGCAGCAGCGCGGGCCCCGCGGAGCCGCCCGTCTTCTTCGAACGACGCAGCAACGCCCGCACCCGCGCGGTCAGTTCACGCGGGCTGTACGGCTTGGTGAGGTAGTCGTCGGCGCCGAGGTCCAGGCCGAGGAGCAGGTCCTCCTCGGTGGTGCGCGCGGTGAGCAGCAGGATCGGGACGTCCGACTCGGCGCGCAGGATGCGGCACACGTCCAGTCCGTCGACCAGGGGCAGCATCACGTCCAGGACGATGAGGTCGGGGCGCGACGCACGGGCCCGGTCGAGCGCCGCGCGGCCGTCGGCCACGACCTGTACCGCGTTCCCCTCCCGCTCCAGGTAGATCCGGATCAGTCGGGACTGTTTGCCGTCGTCCTCGGCGACCAGAATCCGAGCGTTCACTGCCCCTCCCCCGCAAGGCCCCGCGCCTTCGAGCACCGTAGTACACGGGGCATGCGCGGGCGTCAGTAGCGGTGGCCCGGCCAATCGGGGTGGGTGTAGCGGGGTTCGTCGTGGAGGGCCAGGAGGCTGATGCGGCGGCGTAGTTCGTCGGGGGCGCCCGCCGATGCGAGGCGGGGGGACGCCTCGGTCAGGAGCCAGTCGGTCAGGTCCGTGCGGAGGCGGTCGCGGTCGGTGTCGTACCAGTTGCCCTTCCAGGGGAGGTCGTCGCCCAGGAGGTCGTACTCCCATTCCGTGGCCGCGCGGATCAGGTGGTCGTCGCTGACGGGGCCCGTGGTGCGGGTCCAGGTGGCCAGGTAGGGGGTGAGGGTGCCGGAGGCCTCGGCGCAGACGGCGAGGACGTCGTGGGCGGGGACGGGTGGGGTCGGGTCCGTGAGGGTGTGGGTCCACCAGGCGTCGAGGAGGTCGCGTACGGCTGCGGCCTGCCGCTCGGGCCATCGCTGCCAGTGGCCCCGGGCGAGGGAGCCGCCGGCCTCGGCCACGCCGTACACACAGGCTTCTGCGCGGCCGGCGACCAACTCCCTTGCGAACTGCGGGAGTATGCGGCGCATGACGGCGCCGTGGTCCGTCCAGTCGATCGCCAGCCAGGTGCGGCGCAGAAGGTCCGGGTCGAGCTCGACATCGGGCACCTTGAGCAGGGCCTGCTCCTCCTCGCTGCCCCAGTGGCAGGTGCAGTTCGCCTCTTCGGGGATCGCCGTCATGCCGCGGAAGGTGACGGCGAGGGTGTGGAGGGCCTCTTCGAGGCGGCGGCGTGCGGCGGTGGAGGTGGGGGTCGGGTCCGTGTCCATACGGGCGGCCTTCCAGGGACTCCGGTGGGCTCCTCGCCCGGGCCGAAGAGAGACACCCTAGTCGGTCCGGGGGGTGCGGGGGCGAGCCGTTTTCTGGTTCAGGAAGGTCACCGTCAGATGGGCGGTGACGGCCGTGATGACGATGAGGGGCATCTGGTCGTGGGCGTCCTTGCCGAGGAGGAGGACCGTCAGGACGGCGCTGCACAGGGGGAGGCCCATCACGGCGGTGCCCGCGGCGGTCATACCGAGGGCCAGGGCCGGGGTCGGGCCCAGGCCGGGGAGCGCGGCGCAGGCCACGGCCGCCGCGGCGCCGATGAGGAGGGCGGGGAAGATCGGGCCGCCGCGCAGGCCGCCGAGGCTGATGGCCCAGGCGAGGCCCTTGCAGGCGACGAGGGCGAACAGGGCTCCCACCGACCAGGCGCCGGGGTGCGCGGCGAGTTCGCCGAGCATGGCCTGGCCGGAGAGCGCGGCCTCCTCCGGTGAGCGCCCGGTGATCAGGGCGTACGCGGAGAGGCAGACGCCGACGGCCAGGGCGCAGGCCACCGTACGGGTCGCCGTGCGGTCGCGGGCGGTCCAGCGGCCGGTGCCGTGGCCGAGGCGGCGGGCCAGGGCGACGGCGGCGGCGATGAGGACGGCGAGCGGGATGCCCCAGAGGAAGTCGCCGGCGTCGGGGTTGGCGTTGGGCGGGACGCTGGGCAGGGACAGGCCGCCGATGCTCAGGCCGGTCCACTGGCCGAACCCGGTGAAGACGAGCGCGCCGGACGCGCTGGCGGCGAGGCAGGGCAGCAGCAGGACGACGAGTTGGGCGCCGCCGAGTCCGGCGGCCTCCAGAAGCAGGATCGCGGCGACGATGGGGCCGCCGAGGATCGTGGAGATCGCGGCGGTGGAACCGGCGGTCGCGACGACGCCGAGCGCCTGCGGGTTCTGGGCGCCCTTGATGCGGCGTACGGCGAGCAGGGCGAGGGCGCTGCCCACGGCCATCAGCGGTGCCTCGGGGCCGAGGACGCCGCCCAGGGGCAGGACGGTGAGGGCGGCGAGGACGACGCCGGGGAGTTCGCGGGGGCCGATGGGGTCGCCCGCGCCGAGTCCGTCGGCGGGCAGGTGGCCGCCGCCGCCCGGGAAGCGGGTGACGATCGGGGCGAGGATCAGGCCGGCGAGCGCGAGCGCGGGCAGCGGCCACCACCAGGGGGCTTCCGTGTAGCCGACGGCGTCGGGGAGCTCGGTCCAGATCTCGTGCTGGAGCCAGTGCTGGAGGCTCACGAAGAAGAACGCGGCGAGGGCGACCGGGATGCCGAGGAGGACGGACAGGAGGAGCAGGCGGAGGTAGCCGGGTGTCAGCAGGAGCCGGGCGGGCGACGGGGGCGGCGGGCCGTCGCCGCGGGGTGCGGCGGTGTCCTCGGCTGCCGTCATGCGGGCCCCCTCGTCGTTCGCCCTCGGCCGCCTGGCGGGGCCGGGCCTCATGGCGTCATCCAAGTCCGGGCCGGTGGCGGGTGCACGTGGCGGTGGGCCGAACGGGGGTCAGGTGCGCGGCGGCGGGCGGTTCACCCAGCGGTCCAGGGGCGGGGCCTGGGCCAGTACCGCGCCGATGGTGAGCGCGAACGTGACCGCCGCGCACAGCACGATCAGCCAGGACAGCATCGCGAGGACCAGGCCGAGGGCGCCGTACTCGCCGAGGGCGCGGTCGAGGGCGACGGGCAGGTAGACGCGGGCGCTGAGGGCGAGCGCGCTGGTGGCGGCGCCGGCCAGGACCGCGCCGGGGAGCAGCGGCAGCCAAGGCAGCCGGCCGGCCAGCAGCAGGTGCTGGGTCCACAGCCAGACGGTGGTGCTGAGCAGGAAGAACAGGGGGACGCCGAGGAGGGCGCCGGCGCCGAAGCCCTGGCGGATCGGGCCCTGGAGGAAGACGAACAGGACGAGGGCGAGCAGCCACACCACCCAGCGCCACGCTGTGATGCGGGTCGATGCCTTCGGCAGGCCCCAGGCGCGTTCGCAGACCCGGGCCATGGCGCGGCTGAAGCTCGTCGCGGAGGCGAGGGCGACGACGAGTCCGATCGCTCCGCTCGTGTCGCGGATCTCGTCGTCGGCGTCGGAGTTGATGACCTGGCCGAGCTCGTCGGCGGTGACTCCGGAGAGGCCGAACATCGTCCGTACGGAGTCCTGGAGCTGGGCGCGGATGCCGTGCGGGGCGAACGCGGCGATCGCGAAGAGGAGGGGGACGGCGGCGAGGAAGGCCTGGGCCGCCAGGCGGGTCGCCGAGTCGAGGAGCCGGCCCGTGACCAGGCGGGCGATCACCTCCGTGATCACGGGGGCGCGGCGCTCGGCTCTGGCCTGGAGGTTCTTCAGGCGGGTGAGCATGCGCGCCGCGCGGGGGGCGGGTCGTCCATGTGCCGCAGTATCGCGGGGTGGGCCGGGGTTCGCGCGCGGGGAGCGTCTGCGGGGTGAGCCTCTCGTCGCGGGGTGCGGGCCGGTGGGGCTGGTCGCGCAGTTCCCCGCGCCCCTGAAAGGCTGCGGCTTCGCCGCGCCTTTCCCCGACCACAGGCGCCCCGCACCTTGAAGCGGGGAAGGCGACCCGCACGGTCTGCCTATGACGGG
>NZ_JBHYTK010000231.1:0-9520 GCF_042749255.1 Streptomyces sp. NPDC059524
CCGCGACACCGTCGCGGCGGGCGCCCTCGGCGCGTTCTCCCGTTCTCAGGGCCGCTCCGCCGTGAGGTAGCGCTGCACCGTCGGGCCGAGCCAGTCCACGATCTGCTCGGGCTCCAGCGCCACGCTCCCCGGGAACTTCAGCACGTACCGGGTCAGCGCGAGCCCGAGCACCTGGGACGCGCACAGCGCGGCCCGCACCGGTGCCTGCGCCGGATCCGGGCAGGTGCCCAGGACCACCGGCACCAGCTGCTCCCGCAGCACTCCCTGCATCCGCTCGGCGGCCGCCGCGTCCGTGGCGCCGGCCCGCAGCAGCGCGGTGAGCACCTCGTTCTCCTCCCACAGCGACAGGAAGTGGCGCATGAGGGTCCGGCCGAGCTCCTCGCGCGGGATCGTCGCCGGGTCCGGCAGGCTCAGCTCGATCGTGACCGCCGCCGCGAACAGCCCCTCCTTGTTGCCGAAGTAGCGCATCACCATCGACGGGTCGATCCGCGCGTCCCGCGCGATGGCGCGGATCGTCGCCTTCTCGTACCCGTCCGCCGCGAACCGCTCTCGCGCCGCCGCCAGGATCGCGGCGCGCGTGGCGTCCGACCGGCGGGCCGCCGGTTCCCTGGCCGCCGGCTCGGACTCCCTGCTCACCTGCTGGTTCCCGCTCATGCCAACAAACGTAGGCCAACACCCGTTGACACGTCCAGTGCCCGGCTCTACGTTTGCCTACAAGCGTTGACCCACAAACGTTGGCCAACAACCGTTGGCCCGCCATCTGAAGTCCGCAGGAGGCCACCATGAACGGCACCGCGCACGACAGCTCCCGCTCCGTCATCGTCGTCGGCTCCGGCCCCACCGGGCTGCTGCTCGCCGGCGACCTCGCCGCCGCCGGCGTCCCCGTCACCCTCGTGGAGAAGCGGCCGCACAAGATCAGCAACCTCTCCCGCGCCTTCGTCGTCCACGCCCGCACCCTGGAGCAGCTCGACGCCCGCGGCGTCGCCGACGACATCGAGGCCAAGGGCCGCCCGCTCGACCGGCTGCGCCTGTTCGGCAACCTCTCCATCGAGCTGACCGGCCTGCCCACCCGCTTCGACCACCTCCTCGTCATCCCGCAGTACGAGGTCGAGCAGGTCCTGGAGCGCCGCGCCGTCGACGCCGGAGTCACCTTCTCCCACGAGACCGAGGTGACGGGCCTGACCCAGGACGCCGACGGGGTCACCCTGCGGGTCCGCCGGGCCGACGGGAGCACCGACCTGCTGCGCGCCGCGTACGTCGTCGGCACCGACGGCATGCGCAGCTCCGTGCGCGAGGCCGTCGGCCTGCCCTTCCCCGGCAAGTCCGTCATCCGCTCCGTCGTCCTCGCCGACGTACGGCTCGCCGAGGAGCCGGAGAACCTGCTGACCGTCAGCGCCGTCGGCGACGCCTTCGCCTTCATCGCGCCCTTCGGCGACGGCTACTACCGCGTCATCGGGTGGAACCGCTCGCGCGACGTGCCCGACTCCGAGCCGCTCGACCTCGACGAGATCAAGGAGATCGCCCGGCTCGCCCTCGGCCGCGACTACGGCATGCACGACGCCCGCTGGATGTCCCGCTTCCACAGCGACGAACGCCAGGCGCCCGCCTACCGCGTCGGCCGCGTCCTGCTCGCCGGCGACGCCGCGCACGTGCACACCCCGGCCGGCGGCCAGGGCATGAACACCGGCCTCCAGGACGCCGCGAACCTCGGCTGGAAGCTCGCCGCCGTCGTCACGGGCCGCGCCGGCGACGCCCTCCTCGACACCTACCAGACCGAGCGGCACGCCGTCGGCAAGGCCGTGCTGCGCAGCAGCGGCGGCATCGTGCGCCTGGCGATGGCCAAGTACCCCTGGACGCTCGCCGCCCGCGCCGCTCTCACCGGCTTCCTCGGCCGGGTCCGCCCCGCCCGGAACAAGGTCATCGGCAACGTCACGGGCCTCGGCTTCCGCTACGCCGCCCCCAAGGGCGCCCACCGCCTCACCGGCACCCGCGTCCCCGACGTCCTCCTCGGCGACGGCGTCCGCCTCTACGAAGCCTTGCGCGGGGGCGAGTTCGTGCTGATCCTGCCCCGAGGGACCGCGTACGAGGACGCCCGCGTCAAGGTCGCGCACTGGGCGAGCGAGCGGCGCACGGCGCTCCTGGTGCGGCCCGACGGATACGTGGCGTGGGCCGGCGAGCTCGCGGAGAACAGGGGAGTTAACTCCACCGATTTCCCCGCGGAGTTCGCCACATACTCGTTGCGGTGACGGCAGCGCGCCGTCCGGACGAGCAAGGGGAGCTGGGGGACATGAAGCGGATCAGGGCGCTGCGGCGCGCACACCACCTGTGGTGGCTTTCCGTACTGGCCATGCACTGGACGACGATGGTGGGGCTCGCCGTGTGGACCCCGGTGCCCGGTCTGCTGCCGTGGGCGGCCCGCGGCATGCGCCGCCTGGTCGACCGGGAACGGGCGCTCGCCGAGCGCTGGTCCGGGGTCACGGTCGGCGCCGCGCCCGCTCCGAGGACGGGGGAGCGCGAGCGGCACGGCGTCGTGGCCCGCTACCGCTGGCTCATCGAGGACCCGCAGCGGCTGCGCGAATGGCGCTGGGTGGCGCTGTACTCCTTCGTCGCCGGGCTCGTCGTCGCCGTCCCCGTCGGACTCGTCGGCTACGGCCTGTGGGGTGTCTTCCTCGCCTGCTTCGGCTGGTACCTGTCGACGGACGCCGGCTGGGACGGCCTCTGGTACACCGCGATCCATGTCACGGACGTCCCGACCGGCCTCATGGCGGGACTGCTCGGCCTGGTCCTCGCCCAGGCGGGAGTGTGGCTCGCCCCGTCCATGGTCGACCGGCACGCCCGCTTCGTGCGCACCGCGCTCGCCCCCAGCGAGCAGGAGGTGATGGCCGCGCGGATCGCCCACCTCGCCGCGACCCGCTCCGACGCCGTCGACACCTCCGCCGCCGAACTGCGCCGCATCGAGCGCGACCTGCACGACGGGGCGCAGGCCCGGCTCGTCGCGATGGGCATGACGCTGGACGCGGCCGAACACCGCCTGGACAAGGACCCCGAGGCGGTCCGCGCCCTCCTCGCCGAGGCCCGCGCCTCCTCCTCGGCCGCCCTCCAGGAACTGCGTGACCTCGTCCGCGGCATCCACCCGCCGGTCCTCGCCGACCGCGGACTCGCCGACGCCGTACGGTCCCTGGCCCTGCTCAGCCCGCTCGACGCCGAGGTCACGGTCGACCTGCCGGCCCGCCCCGAGCCGCCCGTCGAGTCCGCCGTCTACTTCGCGATCGCCGAGACGGTCACCAACGCAGCCAAGCACGCGGAGGCCGAGCGGCTCTGGATCGACCTCGCCCACGACCCCGAGCGCGGCGCCCTGCGCGTCAGCGTCACCGACGACGGGCACGGCGGCGCCGACCCGGCCCGCGGCAGCGGCCTCGCCGGCATCGAGCGCCGGCTCGCCACCTTCGACGGCGTCCTCGCCGTGCACAGTCCGGCCGGCGGCCCGACGCAGATCTCGATGGAGGTGCCGTGCGCGTTGTCGTCGCCGAAGACCACTTCCTGCTGAGGGACGGCCTCGTCCGCCTTCTCGGCGCCTTCGGCCACGAGGTCGTCGCCGCCGTGGACAACGGGACCGCGCTCCTGGAGTCCCTGCTCGCCGAGCGCCCGGACGTCGCGATCGTCGACGTGCGCCTGCCGCCCGACTTCGCCGACGAGGGCCTGCGCGCGGCCCTCGCCGCCCGCCGCGAGGTCCCCGCGCTCCCCGTCCTGCTGCTCTCGCAGTACGTGGAGCCGCTGTACGCGCGGGAGCTGCTCGCCGACGGCGCGGGCGCGGTCGGCTACGTCCTCAAGGACCGGGTCACCGACGGCGCGGAGTTCGTGCGGACCATCGAGCAGGTCGCGGCGGGCGGCACGGTGATGGACCCGGAGGTCGTCTCCAAGCTCCTGGCCCGCAAGATCCGCGACCAGCGCCTCGGCTCCCTGACCGCCCGCGAGCGCGAGGTCCTCGGGCTCCTGGCGCAGGGCCGCTCGAACGCGGGGGTCGCCGAGTCGCTGGTCGTCACCGAGAAGGCGGTCGCCAAGCACATCGGCAACATCTTCACGAAGCTGGGCCTGTACCCGGGAGAGAGCGACAACCGCCGCGTCCTGGCGGTCCTGGCCTACCTGGAAGGCTGATCGCTCCCCTCCGCCTCGACGGCCTTTCGTTCAGCTTTGCTGAAAGATCACTGCGGAAACATTCGCTGGACGTGACAGGTGCGCGCTGCGACGGTGGAACGCGAGAACGGGAATCCACCCGCCGCCCCCTCCAGAACGGATGCCGCCCCACTTGTCACTCCTGGACCGCCCCGCCCAGTCCGCCGCCGCACGCCCCGCCAAGGCCACCACCCGTGCCCTCGGCGCGGGCCTCGCCCTCGCCCTCCTCGCCACGGTCGTCTGGTCCGGCAGCTTCGTCACCGCCCGCGCCCTGCACGACAGCGTGCCCCCGGTCCAGCACGCGTTCTGGCGCTGGATCATCGCGACGGCGGCGGTCGCCCCCTTCGGCGCCCGGGCGGTCTGGCGCCAACGGGCGCTGATCCGCCGCCACTTCGGGTACGTCACCCTGGCCGCGCTGCTCGGCGTCACGATCTACAACACGCTCGTCAACCAGGCGGGCCTGACGACCTCCGCCGGCAACATGGGCATGATCATGGCCGCGTCCCCGGTCCTGATGGCGCTGTACGAACGGCTCGGCGGCGCCCGCCTCGGCGCCCGCCGCGTCACCGGAACCCTCCTCGCCTGCGCGGGAGTCGTCCTCCTCGTCAGCAAGGGCTCCCTCTCCCCGGACCTCGCCCCGGGCGACCTGTGGGTCGTGGCCGCGGCGCTCGCCTTCGGCTCCTACAGCGCCCTGCTGCGCCGCCGCCCCGCCGAACTCGGCGGCGTCACCTTCCTGTTCGCCACCTTCGTCCTCGGCACCCTGATGCTCCTCCCCGCGTACCTGGCGAGCCTCACGCTCCAGGGCGGCTTCACCCCGAGCACCGCCACGATCGCCCCGCTCCTCTACGTGGGCGTCGTCTCCTCGGCGCTCGCCTTCTTCGCCTGGAACAAGGCGATCGCCCACATCGGACCCGCCCGCGCCGGAGCCGTCTACTACCTCCAGCCGGTGTGCGTGGCCCTGCTCTCGTACGCGGTGCTCGGCGAGTCGATGACCTGGGCACGGCTGGGCTGCATGGCCCTGATCCTCACCGGAGTCGTCCTGGCCTCCCTGACCCGGCCGGCGCCGGCCCGGGTGGCGTCCTCGGCAGAATGACGGACATGAGCGGTGACTTCGAGCTGTCCATGGACGAACTGCGGGCCGTGGCCCGGTACGCCACCGAGGCGGCGCGGCAGGTGCTGCCCGTGTTCGAGCGGGCCGTGCCCGGGGACAGCCGGCCGCGGGCCGCGCTCGACGCGGCACAGGAGTTCGTGGACGGCGCGGCGCGGGGCCGGCTCCAGCGGGTCGCCTCGATGGACGCGCACCGTGCCGCGAAGGACGCCGGCACCGAGGCCGCGCGCCTGGCCGCGCAGGCCGCCGGGGACGCCGCGTCCGCTGCCTACCTGCACCCGATCGCCAAGGCGCACCAGGTGGGGCACATCCTGCGGGCCGCGGCCAACGCCGCGCGGATCGCGGAGATCGAGGCCGGCGATGACCCCGCGGCCGGAGCCGCGGCGCTCGAAGCCGCCCGGTCCCGCGCCACCCCCGTACTCGTCGACGTGCTGCGCCGCTACCCCCGCGCACCCGAGGGCCGCGGCCGCCCGGCGCGGCTCATGTCCGCGCTGGACGCGTCGCTGCGGGACTGACCGGGTCCGCGACCGGGCCCGGCGCGTTCGGGCGCAGCGCGTCCAGGCGGCGGGCGCACAGCCTCCGTTGGGCCACGCAGACGGCCGCCGTGGCCGCGCCCAGGACCAGCCAGCCCGCCGGACCCGCCGCCATGACCCCGGACGTCAGGACCGGCGGCCCGATCGACCGCTCCACGGAGGGGGAGACGCCGGCCGCGCCCAGATAGGCGGCGCGGTCGTCGGCCGGGGCCAGGGAGACCGCCAGCTCCCACGAACTGACCGAGCGCATCAGCTCCGCGAGGGTGATCAGCACGGTGGAGCCGAGCAGGGCGAGGGAGGCGGTCCAGGCACCGCCCGCGCCGGACACCGCGAGGAGCCCGCACCCGAGCACCGTCAGCAGCCCGTACCGGGACAGCGCGCGCAGGGCACCGTACGGGCCGTCGAAGCGGGCGGTCACACGGAGCTGGAGGAGCACGACCATCGCCGTGTTGATCACCAGGAACGCCGGGATCAGGAGGTGCGGCGCGTCCGTGCGGTGCACCAGCCACAGGGGCAGGCCGACCCCGAGGATCGCGTCGTCCACGTTCATCGGGATGTCCAGGAGCACGAAGGCGAGGTAGCCGCGGTCGCGCCACGGGCCGGCGGAGGACCGGGAGGCGTGACCGGCCGCCGCCGGTTCCGGGCGGCGCGGCGGGCGGGCCGCGGTCCGGGTGGTGAGGGCCGCCGCGGCGAGGAACGACACCGCGTTCGCGAGGATCAGCACGCGGTACGCGGTGTCCGTGCCGACCGCGAGCCCGATCGCCGCGAACCCCGCGCCGAGCCCGTACGCCGCGTTGGCCACGCTCCGCGACAGCGCCTGGTACGTGGCGCGCCCGCCCCCGGTGGCCTCCGCGGCGAAGACCATCTCCAGCGTCTTCGCGGCCCGGTCCCCGACGCAGATCAGCGCCACCGTGGGCAGCAGCGCCCAGAAACCGTCCAGGACGAGCAGCGCGCACACCGCCGCGAGCCGCAGCAGATGGCACCAGATCAGCAGCGTCCGCACGGGGACGTGCCCGGCGAGCCGGCCCGCGAGCGGGGAGCCCGCGATGCCCGCGACCCCGGCCGCGCCGAGCAGCAGCCCGAGCCGCCCGCCGTCGAGCCCGCTGACGAACGTGAAGTACAGGACGGAGGACGCCGCCCACACGCCCGTGCCCGCCCGGTCCAGAAACTGCCCCAGCAGCATCGTCCGCGCGTCCCGGCCCCCCGGTGGCCGCCGCAACTGCGCGAGCAGCCCCGCGCCCCGCCCGTTCTCGATCTCGCTCCCCATGGCGAAGAGTCTCGGTATCGAGAATCTTGATGTCAAGCTTTTTAGAATGAGGCGGGCAGTCCGTCCCGTACGTTTAAGCCATGAGCGAGGAAGAGCTGCGGGCGGCGCTGCGCCGCGAACGCTGGGACATCAAGAAGCTGGTGATCCTGCGCACCCTGCAGGAGCGCGGCACGGTCACCGCGACCGCCCAGGCCCTCCTCATGACCCCCTCCGCCGTCTCCCAGCAGCTCACCAACCTCGCCAAGCAGCTCGGCGTCCCGCTCCTGGAGGCACAGGGCCGCCGCGTCCGCCTCACCGACGCCGCCCGCCTCGTCCTGCGCCACGCCGAGGCCGTCTTCGCCCAACTGGAGCGCGCCGACGCCGAACTCGCGCAGTACGTGCACGGGGACGCGGGCGTCGTCCGGGTCGCCGCGTTCTCCACCGCCGTGCCCGCCCTCGTCGTACCCGCCGTACGGGCGCTGCGCGCCGCTCACCCCGGGATCACCGTCCGGGTCCGCGAGGCCGAGGCGGCGCAGGCCTACGAGCTGCTCTCGTCCGGCGACGTCGACCTCGCCCTCTCCCTCGCCGCACACGCGCCCACCGCCCGCGACCCCAAGTTCACGCGCGTGCCGCTGCTCGCCGACCCCCTCGACGTCGCCCTCCCCGTCGGCCACCCCCTGGCCCACGAACCGGGCCTTCGCCTCGCCGACCTCGCCGGCGAACCCTGGATCTTCGGCGGCTCCGGCCCCTGGTCCGAGATCACCACCGCCGCCTGCGAGGCCGCCGGATTCGTGCCCGAGCAGGCGCACAGCGCCGCCGGCTGGACCGCGATCCTCGCCATGGTCGAGGCCGGGATGGGCGTCGCCCTCGTGCCCCGGATGGCCGCCGCGCGCCGCGACGGCGTCGTGATGTGCCCGCTCGGCGCCGACCGCCCCGTGCGCCACGTCGTGGCCGCCGTGCGCAAGGGGGCCGAGGAATGGGCTACGGTGCGGCGGGTCCTCGGAGCGCTCACCGTCCAGCGCACCGCACCCACCCCCTCCGACTGAACACTCGGGACCGGAACGTTCAGGCGCACCGAACTTTTCAGGTGAGCTGAAAGGCGACCTCGGAAACTTTCGATGGACCTATGTGGTGCCTCGCCGGACAGTGGACGTATGACGACTCACCCCGAGGCCAACGCCGCGACCGACGACCCGCACGCCAACGACGCCAACCCCTACGGTGGCGGCGACCCGTACGCCGACTACCGCACCTTCGGTGACGTCGACGCGTTCGCCGACCTCGTCGACCTGGCGGACCGCCGCCTCGGCGCGGGCGTCATCGCCGCGAACGACGAGTTCTTCGCCATGCGCGAGAACCTCCTCATCCGCGAGCGCGCCGTCTTCGACCCCGAGCACTTCGGGCACAAGGGCAAGGTCATGGACGGCTGGGAGACCCGCCGTCGCCGCGGCACCGCCGAGCAGCCGTTCCCGGCCCCCGAGGACCACGACTGGGCCATCGTCCGGCTCGGTGCCCCCGGCATCATCCGCGGCATCATCGTCGACACCGCCCACTTCCGCGGCAACTACCCGCAGAAGGTCAGCATCCAGGCCACCTCGGTGCCCGGCGCCCCCGGCCCCGACGAGCTCCTCGCCGACGACGTGAAGTGGGAGGAGATCGTCCCGAAGAGCCAGGTCAAGGGCCACGCGGCGAACGCCTTCACCGTCACCTCCGAGCGCCGCTGGACCCACATCCGCGTCTGCCAGCACCCCGACGGCGGCATCGCCCGCCTCCGTGTGCACGGCGAGGTCCTCCCGGACCCCGAGTGGCTCGACGCGCTCGGCACCTTCGACCTCGCGGCCGTGCTCAACGGCGGCGCCTACGAGGACGCCTCCGACAAGTTCTACTCGTCGCCGACGCAGATCATCCTGCCGGGCACCTCGCAGAAGATGGACGACGGCTGGGAGAACCGCCGCCGTCGCGTCGTCGGCACGAACGACTGGGTACGCTTCCGGCTCGCCGCGCAGGGTGCCGTCCGCGCCATCGAGATCGACACCGCGTACCTCAAGGGCAACTCGGCCGGCTGGGTCTCCGTCAGCGGCCGTGACGGCGAGGACGGCGAGTGGTTCGAGATCATCCCGCGCACCAAGCTGCAGCCCGACACCCTGCACCGCTTCCCGCTCGCCGCGGAGGCCGTCGCGACGCACATCCGTCTCGACGCGTTCCCCGACGGCGGTGTGGCCCGCATGCGCGTGCACGGCTCGCTGACCGAGGCGGGGCGCTCCGCGCTGGGTGAGCGCTTCCGTCAGGCCTGAGTCCTGGTGGGCCGGTGACCTGGCCGGGCGGCGCTACGGGGGGAGCGTCTGCCCGGCCTTCACCGTTCCCGGGTGCGGGCCGGTGGGGGCTGATCGCGCAGTTCCCCGCGCCCCTGAGATGCATGGCGCTTCGCGCCGCATCTCCCCGATGAAAGGCGCCCGGCGC
>NZ_JBHYTK010000232.1:0-9258 GCF_042749255.1 Streptomyces sp. NPDC059524
GGGACTCCCAGCGGACGTTGTACTCGACGTTCGGCGTGGTCACGAGCACCGTGCGGGGCCGCGCGGAGCCGAACACCGCGTACTCGAGGGCCGGCAGCCGCGGCAGGTCGAGGTGCTCGACGACCTCGCTCAGCACCGCCGCGTCGTACCCCTTGAGCCGCTTGTCGGTGTAGGCGAGCGAACCCTGCCGCAGCTGGACGCGCGCGGCCTGCCGCTCCCCCATGCGGTCCAGCTTGAGCCGCCGGGCCGCGATGGTGAGGGCGCGCACGGACACGTCCATGCCGACGATCTCCGTGAACCGCGGGTCCTTGAGCAACTCCTGCACCAACTGGCCCTGGCCGCAGCCCAGATCGAGCACCCGCGCCGCCCCGGCCTCCCGGAGCGCGCCGATGATCGCCTCGCGCCGCCGCACCGCGAGCGGAACGGGCCGCTCCTCCGTGTCGGCCGTCTCGTCCACCGCGTTGTCGATCGTCTCGACCTCGGTGTCGTCCGCGTCCGCGAGCCGCGCCAGTTCGAGCCGGCCGAGCGCCTCCCTGGTCAGCGCCCAGCGCCGCGCCAGGTAGCGGCTGGTGATCAGCTTCTGCTCCGGGTGCCCGGCCAGCCAGCCGTCCCCGGCCCGCAGGAGCTTGTCGACCTCGTCGGCGGACACCCAGTAGTGCTTGGCGTCGTCGAGCACGGGCAGCAGCACGTACAGGTGCCGCAGCGCGTGCGCGAGCCGCAGTTCCCCTTCGAGCACGAGCCGCACGTACCGCGAGTCCCCCCACTCGGGGAACTTCTCGTCGAGCGGCACCGCCGCCACCGTCACCGCCCATCCGAGCGGCTCGAACAGCTTCCGTACGAGGTCGGGGCCGCCCCGCGCCGGCAGCGCGGGCACCTCGATGCGCAGCGGCAACGCCTCCTCGGCCCGCTCGGGCCGCGCCGCGCACACCCCGCGCAGCGCGCTGGAGAACACCGCGCTCAGTGCGACCGCCAGCAGCGACGACGCGGCGTAGGGCCGGTCGTTCACGTACTGCGCGAGCGACGCGTCGGCCGCGCCGCCACGCCCCTTGCCGCCCTTGCCCTTGCCGCTCCTCACCAGCGCCACCGGATCGACCTCCAGCAGCAACGCGGCCGTGCACCGCTCCGCGCTCGCCTCGGGGTAGAGGACGTGCGCGGTGCCGTAGGAGGTGGAGAACGCCTGCGCGTTCTCGGGATGCTTGTGCAGCAGAAACCCGAGGTCGGTCGCGGGGCGTTCAGGGGTACCGGTGGTACTGATCGTCAGGAACACGCCACCAGTCTCCCGATCCCGGAGGCGCGCGACCAGCGAGTTTTGACCGGGGGAGGCGCAGTACGACCGCCACCCCATTCCGTCGAGGACTCCTGGGCTCCGGGGCTCCGGGGCTCCTACAGCTGCGACTGGACCTGTGCGGAGATCAGCTCCAGGTGGTCCAGGTCGTCCAGGTCCAGGACCTGGAGGTAGATCCTGCTCGACCCGATCGCCCCGTAGCGGCCGATCTTGTCGACGACCTCCGCCGGCGAGCCGGCCAGCCCGTTCGCCCGCAGGTCGTCGACGTCCCGGCCGATGGCCGCCGCCCGCTGCTTGATCTCCGCCTCGTCCCGGCCGACGCAGACCACCAGCGCGTTGGAGTACACCAGGTCGTCGCCGCGGCGGCCGGCCTGCTCGGCCGCCGCCCGGACCCGGCCGAACTGCCGCTCGCTGTCCTCGACGGACGCGAACGGGATGTTGAACTCGTCCGCGTACCGCGCCGCCAGCCGGGGCGTCCGCTTCGCCCCGTGCCCACCGATCAGCACCGGCACCTTGGGCTGCGCCGGCTTGGGCAGCGCCGGGGAGTCGACGAGCTGGTAGTAGGTGCCGTCGTGGGTGAACGTGGCGCCGACCTCGGTACCCCACAGCCCGGTGACGATGGCCAACTGCTCCTCCAGCCGGTCGAACTTCTCCTTGGGGAACGGGATCCCGTACGCCTTGTGCTCCTCCTCGAACCAGCCGGCGCCCAGGCCCAGTTCGACCCGGCCGCCCGACATCTGGTCGACCTGGGCCACCTGGATGGCGAGGACGCCGGGCAGCCGGAAGGTGCCCGCCGTCATCAGGGTGCCGAGGCGGATGCGCCGGGTCTCCCGGGCGAGGCCGGCGAGCGTGATCCAGGCGTCGGTGGGACCGGGCAGCCCGTCGGACGAGCCCATGCGCAAGTAGTGGTCGGAGCGGAAGAAGGCGTCGAAGCCGAGGTCCTCGGTCGCCTTCGCGACGGTCAGCAACGTGTCATAGGTCGCCCCCTGCTGGGGCTCCGTGAAGATGCGAAGATCCATACCTCCATCCTGCACGCTCGAACGTGCGTCAACCTTGCTGGTCACTCCGGTGCCCGACCCCCACGGTCGGGTGAAAATCCGTCAACCCGGCGCTGGCACGGGCCCCGTTCAGTGACCGGGACCGCCGGGTGATCGTTGGCCGGGGCGGTGCCGGACCGCCCGGCATCCGCGCCGGCGTCAACTGCCGGGCGTCTTGCGTGTCGTCCGCCTTTCCCCAGGTGGGAGGGCGAGGGCCGAGGAGGCCGTCATGTCCGAGGAAGTCGTGTCCGTACCGCAACAACAGGGCGCGCCCAAGGGTCTGCTGCAGCAGATGGAGGAGTTGATGGCGGCGCTCAACGCCGATCTGTCGCAGCTCGACGCGGACCTCCAGCAGAACTCGGGCGGTGTGCCGCACGCCGTGGCCGAGGAAGGCTGACGCTCCGGATCGGCAATCCGACGGTCCGGCAATCCGGCGGTCCCGCGGTCCGGCAGTCCGGCAGTCCGGCAGTCCGGCAGTCCGGCAGTCCGGCGACCATTACAGCCGGGTCACGTCGGGTTGCCGGTCAGGCCGTCCCGTCCGGCCATCGGGTCCGGCCATCCGGTCCGGTGGCCATCCGACCGACCCGGCCACCCGGTCTGTGCACCGTCTGGCCACCCCGGCCCGGGCGACCGGTGAGGCCGCCCGGTCAGGCCGCCGAGTCGGATCCCGGTGCGGGACCGCCGCCCCTGCTCCGGCCGCGGTCGGTGAGTCTGCCGTCGTCCCGCTCGGGCAGGCGCCGCAGGATCTCCAGGACCCGGTCCCGGGACTCGTCCGCCGCATCGATCGCTTCCATGCACTGCCAATAGGCCCCCTCCTCGAAGGACTCGCTCGCCACGCCGACGAGCGCGATCCCCACATCGCCGAGCAGTGCGCCGAGCTCCAGCAACGCCCCTCGCGCGTCGCCCAGTTCGGTCAGCTGTGCCGCTCGTATGCCGCCCGCTCCGACCACCGGTCCGGCGGAGCCGCCGCTGCCCCGCGCTCCCGCCTCGCTCAGGCTCAGCGCGTCGCCCCGTAATTCCGCGGGCCCGAGCATCGCCAGCCTGCTGCCGACCGCCTGGGCCAGCGCCTGTGCCTGCCACGCCTCCCTCATGATGTCCGGCGCGTCCTGGCTCTGTGCCAGGGCCCGTCGGCCGACCCCGATGAGCCGCACCGCTTCCATCCGCTTCCCCGTCCGTCCTGCCCGAACTCCCTTGTCCACTACCCAGAGTGAGGGTCCGCGAGACGAAAAGCCAGAGGTCACCCGAAATCTGTGGACACAGAATCGGTTGTGGACAACTCTATGACTCCGAAGAGTGACGACCGGGGTCGCGGTCGACGGAATCCCGGCCGGGCGCGGGAAAACGCGACTCGTTGCGGTCGATCTTCGCGTCCAGCGCGGCGAGGGCGTCGATCCCGAGGACCTCGCACAGTTGCAGCAGATACGCGAGCACGTCGGCGACCTCGTCGCGGACGCGGTGCGCCGAGTCGGGGTCGTCCATGACCCGGGCCGACTGCTCGGGGGTCAACCACTGGAAGATCTCGACGAGTTCGGCGGCCTCGACGCTCAGCGCCGAGGCCAGGTTCTTCGGGGTGTGGAAGGGGGCCCAGTCGCGGGCGGCGGCGAAGGCGGCGAGCCGGGCCTGCAGCGCCGCGAGGTCGGGCGTCCCCGCCGGCTGTCCGGCAGCGCCGTCCGCCTCCGCCTCCGGACCGAGGGCGCCTCCTCCTCCCTCACCGGCCAGGCCTCCGTCCCCGCCGTCGTCCCTGACCCCGTCCTCGTGCCCGATCCCGCGCACGCGTGCTGGCCCGTCCCCGTTTTCCGGTGCTGTGTCTGTCACGGCCTCAGGTCTACCACCGCCGCCCCGTGCGTCCGGGCTGCGGGGACGACGGCCGACCCCTCCCCCACCGCGGCGACCAGTCGGATGTGGCCGCGGGCGCACATGCGGGCGGCGAGCGCGGCCAGTTCGCGGCTCTGGGCCGGGTCGAGGCCCCGGTCCAGGCCGTCGGCGAGCACGGTCAGGGTCTGGTAGGCGTCCGGCACCTCGGCCACGGTGTCGACGTCCAGCACCCCCGGGCCGGTGAGCAGCACCAAGGCCAGGGCCAGATAGCGCAGTTCACCGTCGGCGAGGCGCCCGACGGGCGTGGCCGGGCCGCTCTCCCGGCCGACCACGGCGCGGACGAGGCCGTCGGTGCCGGTCTCGGCGAGCACTTCCCGTACGGGTCCCGCGAGTCCGGCGCGGGCCGCGGCGACGAGCAGAGCGTGCCGGTGGGCGCACTCGGAACGGGTGCGCCGCAGTACCGAGGCGAGGTTGTCGCAGCCGGCGAGCAGCATGCCGTCGCCGACCGGGACGGGGGCCCGCATCCGGGCAGGTTCGGGGTCGCAGGCGAACAGGGAGCGCAGGCCGACGACGGTCTGTTCCGCGGCGGCCAGCACCTGGCGCTGGCCCTGGGTGCGGCCGGCGACGCGCAGGGGGAGCAACGCGGTGCCGAGCAGGTCGTCGGGGAGCGGGCCGCGGGTGACGGCGACGGATCCGGCGGTGTGCCAGGCGGCCTGGACGTCGCGCCGCCCCGGGTCGCGCAGGGCGGTCTCCAGGTAGGTGACGCCGGGGCCGGTCAGGCGTTCGCCGACGATGCGGAGTTCGGGTTCGGCCTGCACGGCGAGGTCGAGCCGGACGGGTCCGACCGGTCCCACGACGGTGCAGCCGATGCGGAATCCGCGGCGGTGCTGGGCGTCGGGTCTGGCCTGTTCGGGGACGCAGGCGGCGGGGTCGGGGAAGACCTCGTCGAGGTGCGCTCCCCCGCCGAGGCGGGCGAGCGCGTCGAGGGCCCGCAGCACGCTGGTCTTTCCGCTGCCGCTCGGTCCGGTCAGCACGGTGAAGGAGTTGAGGGGGACGGTGGTGCCGCGGTGTCGTGCGAAGGCCGAGAGCCGCAGCTCGGTCACGTACGGGCGGTCCGGGGTCGGGCCGGGTAAGGCGGGCGCGCCCGGCTGAAGCACGGTCATGTCGATGAACGTAGGCGCCCGCGCCCGGCAGAACCGATTTCCCTCGATGACCTTCCTACGATCGGGGGACTATGCCGCCCGGGCTTGCCCGACGGGGCCACCGCTCGATACGGCCCCGTACACTGCGGCTTCGGCCAGTACGGCCCGGATCACTGCGGATCCGGTCAGTACGGCCCGGTCGGTACGGGCCCCTTTGAGCGCGGCCCCCGCACCTCAGGGTCAGCCGAGCGCGCTCGCGCCGGCCACCAGGCCCTGGACCTCGGTGCCGGGCGGGGCGAGCAGGAACACGTTGCGGTCGACCCGGTGCATCCCGCAGCCGAGGCCGAGGACCACGCCGCTGCTGAAGTCCAGGACGCGCTTGGCGACTTCGCCCTCGGCGCCGGTGAGGTCGAGCAGGACGGGGATGCCGGACATGACGGTCTCGGCGACCTCGCGGGCGTCACCGAAGACGTTGACACGCAGCACGACGAAGCGGCGGCGCGGCTCGGTCTCGTACTCGGGCATCGCCCGGTGGTCGACCGCGGACGGCCATTCGTTGCGGCTGCGCAGCGGTACGACCTGAGCGAGCCCTTCCCACTGTTCGTCAGTGACGTCGTGGCTGTTCAATGCCCCCACCCCGTCCGGGCTCGCACTACTGTCTGCACCGGTCAATTCTTACGCCATGTCACCCGTTCAGCCCAACAGCGACACGGACGGGCATGTCACGCGGCGAGGGTCACGGCCTGCACGGCGGGGACCTTCAGGCCGCGCCGGGCGGTGGCGAGGCTGGTGACCAGGGTGGCCGCGGTCGCCGTGGCCACCACGGCGATCCAGATGCCGAGCCCCTGGTGCGGGAGGAGTCCGTCGGTGCGGACCGCGGTGAACGGGAGGAGGCCGGCGAGTGCGGCGAGTGTGCCGAAGAACACGCCGGTGACGGTCAGGGCGATGCCTTCCACGGCGACGCCGCCGAGGACTTGCGCGGGTGTGGCTCCGGCGAGGCGTTGCTGGCCGAACTCGCGGACGCGGTAGGCCGTCGCCGCGTACAGGGAGTTGATCAGCATGATGCAGGCGAAGACGACGATGATGCCGACCACGATGAGGTTGAGCGTCTCGAGGTTCTTGTCCTCAATTGATCTGGTGAGCCCCGAGGCCTTGATCGCGTCGTTCTCGACGGCCTGCATGTACAGGGTCGCGGTGGCCATGCCGGTGAACAGGATCAACGGCATGAGGACGCCGGAGAGTTGAGGGGCACGCTGTCGCAGGTTCCGTACGGTCAGGTAGCCGCTCGCGCCGGTGAGGGCGGTGACGAGGGGTTCGGCGCGGCGGAGGACGGCGCGCAGGAGGTCGGTGGAGACGAGGGCGAAGCCGACGGAGAGCAGGATCGCGCCGTAGGCGGGGGCTGCCATGAGGGCGGCGTCGGTGGCGTTCATCGCGAAGGTGCTCGTGACCGCGAGGGCGCCGACGACGAGCGCCGCCCAGGAGGCGGCCTTGCGGGCGCGGCCGGGCCGTCGGATCTGACCGGCGCCGGTGGCGGCCTTCGTGGCGCGTCGTACGGCGACGAACGCGGCGCCCGCCGAGGCGAGCAGGGTGACCGCGATGCCGGACAGGAGGGCGATCGGGCCGAAGGTGTGGTGGACGGAGCCGGCGACCTGGCCGCTGTCCTTGAAGGCGTCGAGCAGGAGCGATCCGCCGAGCACGGCGGGGCCGACGGCGAGGACGGTGGCGACGAGTGCGACGGTGACGGCTTCGCCGACGACCATGCGCTTGATCTGGGCGGGGGTCGCGCCGGTGTGGCGCAACAGGTGGATCTCCTCGGCACGTTGACGCACGTTGACGGTCAATGTGGACGCGATCGCGAAGAAGACGAGCAGGGTGCCGTAGCCGCCGACGACGCTCGCGGCGGTGGTGAGGGTGTCGGAGCTGATCTTGTCGACGCCGTCCGCGGCGGCTGTGTCGTGCATCGAGTGGAACGTCATGACGATGGTGGCGCCGAGGAACGCGGACAGGAGTGTGGCGACGAAGCCGCCCGGGCGCTGGCGTACGGAGCGCAGGGCGAGTCCGAGCATGGTGAACACGGTTCACACTCCCGTCGGGATGTTGTCGCCGAGGTGGGCGAGGCGTTCGGCGACCGCGTCGACCGTGGGCGCGGTGAGTTGTCCGGCGAGCCGGCCGTCGGCGAGGAACTGGACGGTGTCCGCGTAGGAGGCGGCGACCGGGTCGTGGGTGACCATGACGACGGTCCTTCCGTGCAGTCGGACGGCCTCCTGGAGGAGGCGGAGGACATCGCGGGCGCTGCGGGTGTCGAGTGCCCCGGTCGGTTCGTCGGCGAAGATCACGGAGGGTTCGGTGACCAGGGCGCGGGCGATGGCGACGCGTTGGCGCTGGCCGCCGGAGAGCTGGTCGGGGCGGTGCCCGAGCCGGTCACCGAGGCCGACGTCGGTGAGGACGCGCTCGACGCGTTGCCGGTCGACGCGGCGGCCCGCGAGCTTGAGCGGCAGGATCGTGTTCTGGGCGACGGTGAGGGTGGGCAGCAGGTTGTACTGCTGGAACACGAAGCCGACGCGGGTGCGGCGGAAGCGGGTCAGCGCGGCCTCGCTGCGGGCGGGGCCGGGGCCGCCGCTCATCTCCTCGCCGTCGACGGCGACGACGCCGCTGTCGGGCCGGTCGAGTCCGGCCGCGCAGTGCAGCAGTGTGGACTTGCCGGAGCCGGAGGGGCCCATGACCGCGGTGAACGTGCCCGCGGGCAGGCTGAGGGTGATGTCGTCGAGGGCGGTGACGCGGTCGGCGCCGCCGTCGTCCGTGCCGTAGCTCTTGGTGACCCGGACCAGGCGCAGCGCTTCCGCGTGGGCCGTGTGCCGGGGTGTCCGTCCGTGGTGTCGCATGATCGCCGTTCCCCTTGTCCGGCGCGCTCTGCGCCTCTTCCCACGACGCTAGGGACGGCGGGCCGGCGGCACACGGGGCGTACGTGGCGGGCCGGGGTGGTGCTGGGTCCACCCCGCCGGTTACGGCTGGCCCGCGGAGCGGGCGAGCCAGCGGCCGGCGTGGCGGGTGACCTCGATGGGGCGGCCGAAGCAGGCGGTCATGCGGTCGGGGGTGAGGACGTCCTCGACGGGGCCGCGGGCGAGGACGCGTCCGTCGCGGAGCAGGAGGGCGTGGCCGATGGCCGGGGAGAGCTCCTCCAGGTGGTGGGTGACGGTGACGGTGGCCAGGTGCGGGCGGCCGGCGGCGAGGCGGCGCATGGTGTCGATGAGGTCCTCGCGGGAGGGCAGGTCGAGCGCGTTGAACGGCTCGTCGAGCAGCAGCAGCGCGGGGTCGGCCATGAGGGCGCGGGCGATGAGGACGCGTGCGCGCTGGCCTCCGGAGCAGACGCCGTAGGGGCGGTCGGCGAGGTCCTTGATGTCGAGTTCGGCGAGCAGCGCGTCGGCGCGGTCGCGGACCTCGGTGTCGTAGGCCTTCCAGAGGGGTTGGACGGTGCCGGTGTGGCCGGTGAGGACGACGGTGTGGCCGGGGAGGTCGAGGGGGACGCGCTGGGAGGTGGAGACGTGGCCGATGTGGGCGCGCAGTTCTCGGACGTCGACGCGGCCGAGGCGGTGGCCGAGGACTTCGACGGTGCCGGTGGTGGGGTGGTGGGTGGCGCCGACGAGGCGCAGGATGCTGGTCTTTCCGGCGCCGTTGGGGCCGAGCAGGGCCCAGTGTTCGCCGGCCCGGACGGTCCAGTCGATGTCGTCGAGGATGATCTGGCCGGTGGTGATGCGGCGCATGCCGACGCCGTCGAGTGCGGCCACGATCCGGGCGCCGGTGCCGCCGTCTTCGGGTCGGGTGCCGGTGGTCGTGCCGTCCAGGTTGTCGCTCATGGTGCGTGCCTCCCGCCGGAACAGTAGCTGTAGGTGGCACGCATACGGGTGGGTGTCCGGTTCGTGGACGGTGGACGGTGGGCGAGGGACGGCGGGCGGCGGTGCGGGGCGGACCGGTGGGTGAC
>NZ_JBHYTK010000233.1:0-9194 GCF_042749255.1 Streptomyces sp. NPDC059524
CGCACGGAGTGCGCATCTCAGGGGCGCGGGGAACTGCGCGATCAGCCACGGCGCGGCCGCGGACGCCCGACCGCGGGGCCCGGCAGACGCCGATGCGGCAAGGGAGGCCCGAGCCGGGTCAGCCCGCGATGGCTACCGTCGGCTCGCCGGAGGCCACGCCGTCCTTCTCCATCTGCTCCGCGATCTTGAGGGCTTCCTCGATGAGGGTCTCCACGATCTTGGACTCGGGGACGGTCTTGATGACCTCGCCCTTGACGAAGATCTGGCCCTTGCCGTTGCCGGAGGCGACGCCGAGGTCGGCCTCGCGGGCCTCGCCCGGACCGTTCACGACGCAGCCCATGACGGCGACGCGGAGCGGGACCTCCATGCCGTCGAGGCCGGCCGTGACCTCCTCGGCGAGCTTGTAGACGTCGACCTGGGCGCGGCCGCAGGACGGGCAGGAGACGATCTCCAGGCGGCGGGGCTTCAGGTTCAGCGACTCCAGGATCTGGTTGCCCACCTTGATCTCCTCGACCGGCGGGGCCGACAGGGAGACGCGGATGGTGTCGCCGATGCCCTCGGAGAGCAGCGCGCCGAACGCGACGGCGGACTTGATCGTGCCCTGGAACGCGGGACCGGCCTCGGTGACGCCCAGGTGGAGGGGGTAGTCGCACTTCTCGGCGAGCAGCCGGTACGCGTTGACCATGACCACCGGGTCGTTGTGCTTGACCGAGATCTTGATGTCGCGGAAGCCGTGCTCCTCAAAGAGGGACGCCTCCCAGAGGGCGGACTCGACGAGCGCCTCGGGGGTGGCCTTGCCGTACTTCTGGAGCAGTCGGCGGTCCAGGGAGCCCGCGTTCACACCGATGCGGATCGGGGTGCCGTGGTCGTTCGCCGCCTGGGCGATCTCCTTGACCTTGTCGTCGAACTGCTTGATGTTGCCCGGGTTGACCCGGACCGCGGCGCAGCCGGCCTCGATGGCCGCGAAGACGTACTTCGGCTGGAAGTGGATGTCGGCGATCACGGGGATCTGCGACTTCTGGGCGATGATCGGCAGCGCGTCGGCGTCGTCCTGCGTGGGGCAGGCCACCCGGACGATCTGGCAGCCGGACGCGGTGAGCTCGGCGATCTGCTGGAGGGTCGCGCCGATGTCGGACGTACGCGTCGTCGTCATCGACTGGACGGAGACCGGGGCGTCGCCGCCGACGGCCACGGTGCCGACCTGGATCTGCCGGCTCTTGCGCCGCTCGGCGAGCTTGGTCGGTACGTCCGGCATGCCGAGTGAAATCGCAGTCATCTGCTGTGCAACCCCAAGGTGTGGATCGAGTCCCAGGTTTCCGAGATTACGTCACCGGCCGGGCCCCCAGCACATCGCGCCCCTTTACACCACCCAAAGGTGGACGCCCGGGCCCACAGGGGACCCGGGCGTCATGAAGCGTGCGTGATCAGGAGATTTTCACCGGATTAACGACGTCGGCGATCAGCACCAGGATGGTGAAGCAGACGAAGATTCCGGCCACCACGTAGGCCACGGGCATGAGCTTCGCTACATCGAACGGGCCCGGGTCGGGACGCCGGAAGACCTTCGCCACGTTCCGCCGCAGTGCCTCCCACAGGGCTCCCGCGATGTGCCCGCCGTCGAGCGGGAGCAGCGGCAGCATGTTGAAGAGGAACAGCGACAGGTTGAAGCCCGCGACCAGCATCAGCGACATCGCCAGCTTCTGCGTGGCGGGGATGTCGAGAGCGGCGATGTCACCGCCGACGCGCGCCGCGCCGACGACGCCCATCGGGGAGTCCTGCTCGCGCGGGCCGTCGCCGAACGCGGCGTCCCACAGGGCCGGGATCTTCGCCGGGAGGGCGACGATGGAGTCGGCGGCGTCGCCGACCCGGTCGCCCATCCAGCTCACGGAGTCGCCGAAGTCCTGGTGGACGACGCCGGTGGCGGCGGTGAAGCCGAGGAAGCCGGCCTTCACGTAGCCGTCGACGACCTGGCCGCTGGAGTCCTTCTTCGCCACCTGGTTCGTGGCGATGTGCGCGGTCAGGGTCTTGAGGTGTCCGTCGCGCTCGACGACGATCGGGACGGTCTTGCCGGCGCTCTTGCGGATCTCGTCGGACAGCGTGTTCCACTTGTCCGTCGTGACGCCGTTGAAGGACACGATCTTGTCCTTCGCCTGGAGGCCCGCGGCCTTGGCCGGGGAGGCGTCGTCGGTCTTCTTGCAGGTGTCGCGCTCGGCGCTGGCCTTGATGACGCAGGGCGAGACGGACTCGACCACGTTCGTCTGCTGGGTGATGCCGAAGCCCATGAGCACGACGAAGAACAGCGCGACCGCGAGGATCAGGTTCATGAACGGGCCGGCGAACATCACGATCACGCGCTTCCACGGCTTGCGCGTGTAGAAGAGCCGGGTCTCGTCGCCGGGCCGCACCTCCTCGAAGGCCGCCGCGCGGGCGTCCTCGACCATCGAGCGGAACGGGGAGGTCGAGCGGGCCTCGATCCGGCCGTCCTCGCCGGGCGGGAACATGCCGATCATGCGGATGTAGCCGCCGAGCGGGATGACCTTGATGCCGTACTCGGTCTCGCCCTTCTTGCGCGACCAGATGGTGGGGCCGAAGCCGACCATGTACTGGGGCACACGGATGCCGAAGAGCTTGGCCGTCGACAGGTGGCCCAGCTCGTGCCAGGCGATGGAGACGAGCAGGCCCACCACGAAGACGAGGATGCCGAGGATCATCATCAAGGTCGTCATGCACGAGCCTCCGCGGCTGCCTGGTCCTTCGTCGTCAGTTCACGGGCCCGGGCGCGTGCCCAGGTCTCCGCTTCGAGGACGTCCGCGACGGTCAGGGAAGTTCCCGTTCCGGGTGTGCCGTGTTCGTGCACGACCCGGGTGACGGTCTCCATGATCCCGTTGAACGGCAGGGCGCCCTTCAGGAAGGCGTCCACGCACTCCTCGTTGGCGGCATTGAACACCGCCGGGGCCGTGCCCGCGAGCTCCCCCACGTGCCGGGCGAGCCCGACGGACGGGAACGCGTCGTTGTCGAGCGGGTAGAACTCCCAGCTCGACGCCTGGGTCCAGTCGAAGGCGGGGGCGGCGTCGGGGATGCGCTCGGGCCAGCCGAGGCCGATGGCGATGGGGCCGCGCATGTCGGGCGGGGTCGCCTGGAGGAGCGAGGAGCCGTCGACGAACTCGACCATGGAGTGGACGTAGGACTGGGGGTGGACGACGACCTCGATGCGGTCGAAGGGGATGTCGTAGAGGAGGTGCGCCTCGATGACCTCCAGCCCCTTGTTGACCAGCGTCGCCGAGTTGATCGTGATGACCGGGCCCATCGCCCAGGTGGGGTGCGCGAGGGCGTCCTCGACCGTGACGTTCGCGAGGTCGGCCTTGGTCCGGCCGCGGAAGGGGCCGCCGGAGGCGGTGACGACGAGCTTGCGGACGTCGGCGCGGGTGCCGGCGGCGAGGGCCTGGAAGAGGGCGGCGTGCTCGGAGTCGACCGGGATGATCTGGCCGGGCTTCGCGATCCGCTTGACGATGGGGCCGCCGACGATCAGCGACTCCTTGTTGGCGAGGGCGAGGGTGCGGCCCGCCTCCAGGGCGGCGAGGGTCGGCGCGAGGCCGATGGAGCCGGTGATGCCGTTGAGGACGGTGTGGCAGTCGCCGCGGCCCGCGATCTCGGTGGCGGCGTCCGGTCCGGCCAGGATCTCCGGCAGCGGCTCCCCGGGCCCGTACTGCGCGGCGAGCGCCTCGCGCAGCGCGGGCACGACGTCCTCGCGGGCCACGGCGACCGTGCGGACGCGCAGCCGGTGGGCCTGCTCGGCGAGCAGGGCGACGCGGCCGCCCGCGGCGCTGAGCGCGGTGACCCGGAACCGGTCCGGGTTGCGCAGCACGAGGTCGATCGCCTGCGTGCCGATCGACCCCGTCGAACCCAGGACGACGATGTCGCGGGGTCCTTCGGCGGGTGCGGGGTCGAAGACGAGGTGAGGGTCCGCGAGGGGCGAGGGGCTTTCGGTCATTCCCCCATTCTTGCGCGCGTCACCTGTGAGTCCGACAGGGCGCCCCGACTTGTCGGACCGTCGGTCAGGGGATGCGCCGGTGGACGTTCTCCCGCTTGCTGGGTCCGGGTGTGGCGTCGGCGATCCAGGGGCCTTCGCCGCTCGGGTCGATGACGCCCTCCTCCAGCCAGGTGTAGGCACCGTCCAGGACGGCCCTGACGACCTTCCGGTCGTTGTCGTCGGTGTTCGTCCACAGGCGGGCGAAGAGTTCGTCGGCGCGGATACGGGCCTGGCGGCAGAAGGCGTCGGCGAGCTGGTGGGCCTCGGGGCCGTGCGGGCCGGTGGCGCGGAGGTGTTCGGCGCGGACGCAGGCGGCGCTCATGGCGAAGAGTTCGGCGCCGATGTCGACGATCCGGCCGAGGAAGCCCTGTTTGGTCTCCATGCGGCCCTGCCAGCGGGACATGGCGTAGAAGGTGGAGCGGGCGAGCTTGCGGGCCGCGCGTTCCACGTAGCGCAGATGGGTCGCGAGGTCGCCGAACTCACCGTAGGAGTTGGGGAGTTGGCCGGGGCCGGCGACGAGTTTGGGCAGCCAGCGGGCGTAGAAGCCGCCGGCCTTGGCACCCGCCTTCGCCTTGTCGGTGAGGGAGGTGTCGGGGTCGATGAGGTCGCCGGCGACGGAGAGGTGGGCGTCGACGGCCTCGCGGGCGATGAGCAGGTGCATGATCTCGGTGGAGCCCTCGAAGATGCGGTTGATGCGCAGATCGCGCAGGAGCTGCTCGGCGGGGACGGCGCGTTCGCCGCGGGCGGCGAGGGACTCGGCGGTCTCGAAGCCTCGGCCGCCGCGGATCTGGACGAGTTCGTCGGCCATCCGCCAGGCGGCCTCGGAGCCGTAGAGCTTGGCGAGGGCGGCCTCGATGCGGATGTCGTTGCGGTTCTCGTCGGCCATCTGGGAGGAGAGGTCGAGGACGGCCTCGAGGGCGAACGTGGTGGCGGCGATGTAGCTGATCTTCGCGCCGACGGCCTCGTGGAGTGCGACGGGCCGGCCCCACTGCTCGCGCACGGCCGACCATTCACGGGCGATCTTCAGGCACCACTTGCCGGCGCCGACGCACATGGCGGGCAGCGAGAGCCGGCCCGTGTTGAGCGTGGTGAGGGCGATCTTGAGGCCGGCGCCCTCGGGGCCGATGCGCTGGTCGGCGGGGACGCGGACCTGATGGAAGCGGGTGACACCGTTCTCGATGCCGCGCAGGCCCATGAAGGCGTTGCGGTTCTCGACGGTGATGCCCTCGGAGCCGGCCTCGACGACGAACGCGGTGATGCCGCCCTTGTGGCCCTCGGAGGCGGGGACGCGGGCCATGACGACGAGGAGGTCGGCGACGACGCCGTTCGTGGTCCACAGTTTCACGCCGTCGAGGACGTAGTCGTCGCCGTCGGGCACCGCGCTGGTGGCGAGCCGGGCCGGGTCGGAGCCGACGTCGGGCTCGGTGAGGAGGAAGGCGCTGATGTCGGTGCGGGCGCAGCGCGGCAGGTAGCGCTCCTTCTGCTCCTGGGTGCCGAAGGTCTTCACCGGCTGCGGTACGCCGATGGACTGGTGCGCGGAGAGCAGGGCGCCGATCGCGGGGGACACGGAGCCGACGAGGGCGAGCGCCTTGTTGTAGTGCACCTGGGTGAGGCCGAGGCCGCCGTACTGTGGGTCGATCTTCATGCCGAGCGCGCCGAGCCGCTTGAGCCCCTCGATCGTCTCGTCGGGGATGCGGGCCTCGCGTTCGATGCGCGCCGGGTCGACCTCGGTCTCGCAGAAGGCGCGCAGTTCGGCGAGGAACGCCTCGCCGCGCCGCACGTCCTCGTCGGCGGGCACCGGGTGCGGATGGATGAGGTCGAGGCGGAACCGGCCGAGGAAGAGCTCCTTGGCGAAGCTGGGTTTGCGCCAGCCCTGCTCGCGGGCGGCCTCGGCGACCTGCCGTGCCTCGCGCTCGGAGACCTTGGGCCGGTCGGTGGATGCGGTCATGCGGAGCTCACCTCGCCGCTCGTCGGGGGCTTGTGGCTACTCGACCGTAGTACCCGATTTCCGGTGGTTCGGAAAGACGGCGGGACGGGTGCGGGCCCCCGGCGGCGGGGTGGGCGCGGCTTTTCAGGACGCCTCGGTACGCCCTACTTCCACTCGTACAGCTTGGCGGTGGCCTTGCCGTCGGCTTCTACGCGGAACTCGAAGACGCCGGCAACGGTGTTGAGCCGTTCGAACTTCGCGGCGGCGGTCTCGAAGAAGATCGCACCGCGCCATTCGACCGCGCCACCGTCGACGAAGCGGCCCACACCGGAGCCGTGCCAGGTGACCGTCTCGCCGTCCTTGGTCATGTTGAAGCCCTGTCCTTCGCCCCAGAGGGTGCCGTCGGGGCGCAGGACCGACTCGTACGTGCCGGTGTCCTGGATCTCGACCCCGAGAAGGGTGCCGCTCGCCTGGAAGGACGCCTCGGTGACGGGGTGGCCGCCGTCCGTGGACAGCACCCGCATCCCTGTCGTCTGCCCCTGTTCCTCACCTATCGTCTCGCCGAGCATGACGGGACTCCTCTCCGACTCCGCGGATGGTTCCCCCTGTTCCCGGCCTACGCCGGACGGGGGACGCCGTCAAACGGAGCCGCGGGAGTCGGGAACCTTCGGGCGCGGGCCCGCGTTCTCCCCGGCGTCCACGGTCCGTACCGCACGTCAGGGGAACCACCGTGTCCGAAACCGAAACCGAAACCGAAGAGACCGGCACCGCGACCGTGACCGCTCTCCCGCCGCTCGCCGTCCAGGCCGAGCGCCTGATCGCACTAGGGGTGCACGAGCTCGCGGGGATCGCCGCGGGCGAGCTGCGCGCGTTCGCCGAGGGTGCCGCGGTCGGCGCCGGGGGTGACGCCCTGCTCGCCGTCCATCCGGACCGCGTTCCCGCCTCGGCCATCGCCCCGCTGCTGCGCCACGAGGACAAGCCGGGCTTCGTCGTCGTCGACATGGCGGACGTCGACGACTTCGCGCCGGGCGAGGCCGCCGGTCTGCCGGACGCGCCGCTGTACGTGGTCAGCGGCGTGGACCGGGGCGACCGGATGGCCGACTGGAGTCCGGAGGAGGCCCTTCCCGCCCTCGCGGCGGAGGGCCGTACGCCGCTGGTGCTCAGCGAGGGCATCCACTGGGTGCTCCAGCGGCCGGAGGTCCTGGAGCGCAATCACTGCTTCATGACCATCGGCTCACGGCTGCGCAAGCCGAACGGAGCCCTGGACGCCCGTACGCCGGCCATCTGGATCAGCAACGGCACGGGGCGGGACGGACGGGAGCGGCGCGGCGCCCCGAAGGTCGGCTGGTGCTGGTGGGGCAACCGGCACACGTGGCTCGGCTTCGGCTCGGCCACGGGCCGGAGCTAGCAGCGCGGGCCGCCCCGGAACGCAAGGACGGCCGAAGCCCCCGCACAGTGGGCTCCGGCCGTCGGTCTCGGTCCGTACGGGCGCGCGCGTCGGCGTGCGCCCGTACGGGCTGCTCAGGGGCTGCTAGAGGGCGAGGCCCGTCAGGACCAGGACGCGCTCGTAGGTGTAGTCGTCCATCGCGTACTTGACGCCCTCGCGGCCGACGCCGGACTTCTTGGCGCCGCCGTACGGCATCTGGTCGGCGCGGTAGGACGGGACGTCGCCGATGATCACGCCGCCGACCTCGAGGGCGCGGTGGGCGCGGAACGCGGTCTGCAGGTCGTGGGTGAAGACACCCGCCTGGAGGCCGAAGTCCGAGTCGTTGACCGCGGCGAACGCCTCGGCCTCGCCGTCGACCTTCGCGACCGTGAGGACCGGGCCGAAGACCTCGGCGCGGGCCAGGGTGACGTCCTCGGGCAGCTCGGTGAGGACGGTCGGGGCGTACGAGGCGCCCTCGCGCTTGCCGCCGGCGAGCAGCTTGGCGCCGGCCGCGACGGCCTCGTCGACCCAGGACTCGACGCGCTTGGCGGCGTTCTCGTCGACGAGCGGGCCGACGTCCGTGGCGTCGTCGGTCGGGTCACCGGTGACCTGCGCCTCGACGGCCGCGACGATCTTCGGCAGCAGCCGGTCGTACACGGTGGCGTCGGCGATGACGCGCTGCACGGAGATGCAGGACTGGCCGCCCTGGTAGTTGGAGAAGGTGGCGATGCGGGTCGCCGCCCAGTCCAGGTCCTCCTCGGAGGACCAGTCGCCGAGGACGACGGCCGCGGCGTTGCCGCCGAGCTCCAGGGTGCAGTGCTTGTGCGGCACCGACTCCTGGATGGCGAAGCCGACCTTGTCGGAGCCGGTGAAGGAGATGACCGGGAGACGCTCGTCCTGGACGAGGGCGGGCATCCGGTCGTTCGGCACGGTCAGGACGGACCAGGAGCCGGCCGGCAGGTCGGTCTCGGCCAGGATCTCGCCCAGGACGAGGGAGGAGATCGGGGTGGACGGGGCCGGCTTGAGGATGATGGGGGCGCCGACGGCGATGGCCGGGGCGACCTTGTGGGCGCTCAGGTTCAGCGGGAAGTTGAACGGCGCGATGCCCAGGACGACGCCCTTGGGGATGCGGCGGGTGAGCGCGAGCCGGCCGACGCCGCCACCGTCGGTGTCCAGGCGCTGGGCCTCACCGCTGTTGAAGCGGCGGGCCTCCTCGGCGGCCCAGCGGAACACGGAGACGGCACGGCCGACCTCGCCGCGGGCCCACTTGATCGGCTTGCCGTTCTCGGCCGAGATCAGCTGCGCGAGCTCCTCGGTGCGCTCGGCCAGTCGCTTCGCCACGTGGTCCAGGGCGGTGGCACGGACGTGGGCCGGGGTGGCGGCGAACTCGTCCACGACGGCGTGGGCGGCCGCGACGGCCTCCTCGACCTGGGCCTCGGTGGCGATGGAGACGGTGCCCACGACGCGGTTGTCGTAGGAGTTGGTGACGTCGAACGTCTCGGTGCCGGTGGCCTGGCGGCCGGCGAGCCAGAAGGCGTGGGTGGCGGTCATGGGTCGTGTACCGGCCTTTCCGTGAACGGGGGTGATGTGCCCACGGTAGGGCTCCGCCGGGCGGGATCTTGTTGGCCGGGGTGGAGTGTGCGGGTTTCCTCGTTCGACGGAATGGCGAACGCGCCGTTGGTCGTCTCCGTGCGTCGGCCGCTGCGGGCCGGTGGGGGCTGGTCGCGCAGTTCCCCGCCCCCCTGGAAGGCAGCGGCTTCGCCGCGCCTTCCCCAGATGAAAGGCGCCCCGCGCCTTGATCGGGGAGATGC